>CAJXCX010000087.1:0-4354 GCA_913051685.1 uncultured Spirochaetales bacterium | reverse complement strand
AGTGTGCACGAGACATTTTAGCATCTTCATAAGTTGCTTTCCTCTTCTCGTCAATCATTATTGCAGACCAAACTGTTTGAAAAGGGATACCTAGGTCCTTTGATACAACTCGAAGGGATTCTCCGTTTCCGATTCGAAAGAAAAACTCATCCCAAAACTCATCTTGCTTCAATAAAGCCCAATTCGTATTTTTCATATGATTTGAAGCAACTTGTTTCTTGTTTCCTGTATTCATATGCAAAGAAGCCACTCCTATGAGAGATTAAACTTTTGTGACAATTTTGTGACAATTGGTTGCAATAAATAGCAATATTGTGCAATACTGCATTATACTTTATAGTTTTTTAAGCTATTGTTATTACTTAAGAAACTCTTGTAGATTGAGTGTTTTGAGTACTTAAGGATTAGGTGACGCAAGATTTAGGATCTTGTGCCGCTTTTCCTAATAGAGCAGTCGACTCATAATCGATCACTCGACATTCGGGTTATGAGAACAAATAAATTTTGCACGCCGTGCAAAAACCCTCACTCTTTGTCTACCTGCCTTCACCTTTTAAACTCCAAAAAAAACAACTTTGCTAAATATCAAAAACAAGAAATGTAGAAACATTTCTTCTTCTTTCATAAAAAAAGAACTAGGACTTTATCAAGTTAAAACATCTGAAAGAGCATGACTGGAGTCTTCAAATATAGTAAACTATTAAAACAATAAAAGTTACATATTCATCATTTAATTCAGTATAAATATCACGTTTATTAACAATAATAATACAGTTGAACAAAAGCTAAAGCAGTTGGCAAGCGAGATGCTGTCAGGTGTCTATCCTTATTCAAGAACACTTTGGACAGGAGGGGACGTGTCCGTTTGTCTCCATCCTCCTGCTAACAAACTGCGAGACAACTTTTTTCCTGATCCGGATCTAATTGTGACTGAATATGCACATGAACTGAGTGGAATGTTTATAGCCTTGCGGGACATTTTCTATGAACATAGGCTTGTTGATGCAAGAAACAAGTATGAATTCTTCGGACGCCTGGCCCGTGCAGCCAAAAGTGCCATAGGAAATAGAACTTCCAGAAGATACAGCAAATCCTACATGCTGTTGTCAGTTTTGTGGGAAGCAAAAAAACTTCATTTAGAAATTGAAAGCAAAACACTAAACATTATTTATTTTGCACCTGCAGGAATTCACGCCTTCCATCTTCAAATAAAGAAGTACCTGCCGCCCGATAGTTTATTTAAAAAAGTAAAATCATGGTTATCTACCTTCTAATAACATCTCAGGCTTCAACGTAATCATGAAGAGAAAGTAACATTTCATGATCACTTTCACTCTGGTCTAACTTATTTCTGATTGCAGCTAAGAAGACTAAAGGATCAGGTCGGATAAACAATCCATAGTTCCTGTGCTGTTTTTCATCATTCCAGGCACACAGCACACCTTCTTCTTCACACAAATCCTCACCAAGTTCCAGCGTCCAGTAGTCTTTTGGTTCATGGTTATTGTAATGCATAAAAGCAAACCAGGCTTCCGTCTGCCTTCTTGGACGTGGAAACTGTATCAGCAGTCCAGTAAGCCCTTTTGCTTCCACCCACACTGCCCGCAGCATGTTGATGTATTGTCCTCCGGTAAAAACATTCCACCATTCACGGACATTTTCTTCACCATCACTTCTCAATTCATCCGCACCCTTTTTGCCAGCCCTTAAAAAAACATCATGCAGCAATCCGTGTTGTACTCTGTACCATCTAAGCTCTTCTTCCACTGTTTCATCTTTCTTATTCTGTTCCTCAAGCAGTATCTCTTTGAATCTCATTTTCCATTGCTCCTTCCTCTTGTTGTTGTGTGTATTTAGCAGAAACAGGCAGGACATCACCCTCGCAAAAGAAACGGCAAAGCCTCAACATCGCCAATGAATCGAGTTTGCAGTATTCACGCAGTTGCCGCTCAGTTTCTTCTTGTTCTTCACATGTCAAACCACCATCAATGATTTTCATATAGCTTTGTTGCGCCTCCATTCCATCCTGTATGCCAAGCAGTTTGTAATTCAAATCAGGTGCAATGGTTGGCAGTACTGCTTTGATGCTCCAGGAGCCATTCATGTCCGGATGGAGGTAACATGGTTTGATGACTTCTTTCAGATCAATCAGTCTTTGGACAATGTGTTCCAATTCATCTGCTAAATCAGAATATCGTGCAACAAGTTTTCTTAACTGAGTGCGTTCATAAGAACTGTAAACGAGAATGGGACCCTCAGTTTTAAGGAGATTCAACAAACTCTCGCAAAATGCCCGCATTGGTGGATAGCCGCTAGTATCCAGAAATTCTTTGTGCTCAAGACTTCCGTCCTCATGTTCAATGTGGCAGGACCATTGAAAAGGCAAAGCCTCGTAAGGTCGTGTGTTCTTCCAGACGGGAATGGCGAAAGCGACCGTCTCAAAATCGATGAAATAACGCGGGTAATCCAAACTCTTTAAATATTCACCAGCATCAGGTTTTAGCTCGGTTACACCTGTATTCATCACCTCCACCATCCTCTGTTGATCAATGCTCAATGGTGACCCTTCTGGTATGTCCTTTATACGGTTGATACCGAGTGGCTCTATGTACTCCATCAGACTCTTTTTGTGGCCTGGAAGGTAAAACACATGATCATCCGGCAACTGAGAAAGACAGTGGCTTAGAAACTCACATTTGTAAGGATTGCGACATTGCCTGCCTGGTTCAGTGCAGGGTTCCTTAGTACTCAGAATGGTTTTTTGCTCTTCTACCCAAACTTCCACTTGCGACTGAAAAGCAGAACATTCATCTGTCACCTCCTCAAATCTCAGCAGATTAATGTAATTATCCTTCTCAATGTAGACGAACTCACCGTCTATCAATGCCACCTCAACCTTTGCCACTTTGAAACCAAGCCTCTCTAAAACCCAATGCTGAACGGCGCAGTCCTGTATGTGATTGGGTTTCAGTTTTGTGGAACTCTTGCACTCAATCAGACAAAAACCGTCTTCAACTGGAATCAATGCATCTACTCTTACCAGCACTTCCTTATACAAAAATGTGGCTTCGAAGAGTGGTGCAGAAGGAGAGGAACTCATAAATTTTTGAGTGAACTGAATGGCAGATTCAATACTGGTTGCATCAACCTTTATCCCGTCTGCAAAAAGGTTGTGAAGTATTTCTTCAAGCCGCCTTCCGGTAACATAGAGCTCTTCCAGTGAAATTGTTTGATTTGCTCGTTCAGGATGGTGAACTTGCTGATGAAGACGCTTTGGACATTGAAGTCCGCTGAGTATTAGACTTTTGGTAAGCTGGTAATTTGTAGGCATAATTAATAAGAATTTATAAAGAACATAGATGATTGATGATTTTACTTTTTATTTTGAAAATTAGCTTTACTTCATTCATCTTTTAATTATCTTAAATAATTGTATGTCTTTGTCAATCATTGGTAACATTAATTGAGTATTTGAATATGGCTAGAAAAAACAAATCACAATTAGAAACTATTTATAATAAAGCGACTCAACTTGGTAAAGATAACTCCGTCATGAAGGTCGCTGAGTTGCTTGGATATAAATATATATTTACTTTTAAAAATGATCTTCTGAATGCATGCATGGAACTCAGCAAAGCTCCTCCAGTATTTGCTCGGAGAAGAAGGGCTAGAGCTGCTAAGAATGCTGTAAAACTGCCGAAAGTGGTAGAGGCGGAGGTTAAGGCTTCAAAATCCGGTTCACCCAAAGTGACTGTGCCCAAAGAGGTGTTTCAGGCTTTGAAGGCAGAGGCTGGCGACAAATTAAGATATGAACTTCGACGGAAGAAGGTGGTTATTTCTAAAGTTTAATGTTTTAAGAAATCTATTTTGCACGCCGTGCAAAATGTTGTGAATCTTTGATTTTTATATGTCTGCATCTAATTTGAAATATGACTAAGCGTCTTATAGTTATTTTGATGCAACAAGGTTTAGGCATATAATTTTTGATATTTTTTACATTTTATAATGAAAAAAGATGATATATATATGTATATATCTAGTTTTTTTGAATTAAAAGTATGTTGATTTTTATTTCCATTTACTATGTGAATAAACAAATAAAATAATTATGAAATAAATTTCATCTTGAGACTGATTAGGGAAACTTGGACGTTTCCCTCTCTAAAAAAATTTGAGCTACATCATCGAGTTTTTTTCAGAGTGCCAGTCTGGAATGTTTATCCAATCTGAGTTGCCTGATTCGAGTCCCAAAACGGGAACCACATTTTTTTTCAGGTGGTGAGATACAATAAATTATTTTTCTATTCATAATGAACTGGAATATTTAGTAAAATGACAGGAAGATGGAATAGGA
>CAJXCX010000086.1:0-4386 GCA_913051685.1 uncultured Spirochaetales bacterium | reverse complement strand
CGTCCCCGTCAAGTCCAGGAGTTTATGCCGATTCCACTGACTCTTGCAGCAGATATGTATTACACAGGAGTTGATTCTATGACAGGAAGAAAGGTAAGCGTGGAACGTTCGGAAAAAGAGCGAAAGATCCAACGTGCCTTATTGCTTTACTACAAACCGGAAAATGCTCATCTGATAAGATCAATTAAAGGTTATGTCAAAAAAGAACTGAACCCTGACCGCTGACGGCTGATAGCAGATTTATAAAGGCTGTGGGCCACCAGCATAAGTCTCAGTGATCAGGCCGTGGGCTTCATGTTGTTTCCCATCATTGAACAGTTTTAAGATTCGCTCAACAATTTCTAGCCTTTCTGGTGTACTATCTCTGAACCAGGATGATGGAACATTGGCTTTCAAAAACGTTATTTCATTCTGAGTTAAATCTTTCCAATATTTTTCGTTAGACTCAGTCATTGGCTTTGCCAGTATAAGAAATTATTGAAAATCCCCCTTTATGAATTGAAAATTTATTATAGCATATTCAGGCTAACAGGGGAAGGGTGTTGGAAGCAAAAGTGTTTGGTATTTGAGCATCAGATAGGAGTATAATGCGGTCAACTCATTAAGCAGATAAATTTTATCTGTACAAGGGAGGTGAAAATAATGACTCTCTGTCCTGTGGCATTGGCAGTCGGGTGTGAAAAATGCTTGCTGTTTAAAGTTTGTCCGCTCAAAACCATCTTGGGCGACCAGAAACAAGAAAAGGAAGAAAAAGAACCGGATAAGACCAATTAAGGGCTATCTTAAAAAAAAGCTGAACTCTGAATGCTGACGGCTGATAGCTGATTTTTAGAAAATTGAGCAAAATCTGGTTTTGTAGATATAGTGAAAAGATGAGAGTAACACTTGCAATCGCTACAGCCAAACCCTTTTATTGAAGAAGTGTCGGCCATATCAGAGAATACTTGCGCCCACCGATGCTCGAGTTCCCTGGTCTCGTAGCTGTACCATGCGCCAACCGGGCTTAAATGCTCATGTAGATAATCTATGTGCCAATGTTTGGATTTGGGCTTACGACAATGCCGCGATACGCGTGCTTGCACACCGCCAGGGCCAAATGCGCTGCCAACATAGATAAAGTATCCGGGCTCAATGATGAGCCGACCCCACCGTCCAACTTGAGCTTTAGCTTTCGAATGACTTCGAAGAATCAACGCGTATGTTCCGGGTTTCGGTTTCATATGGACCTATTGCTGGGTGGTCCCTTTATTAGCTTGATACGGGTAGTTCAAATTATTTTTCTCTGTTTTCTAAAAGTACTTTCGCTTTCACGGTTGCTTTCGTGTCGTGAAAGTAATCAATGATTGTCTTGAGTATTTTGGGCTTTGTATACCTGTATTGAGGATTCATCGACTGGGATAGTAACTGCATTGCGGCAGCGTTCAGCAAAATTTTACCTTTTTTCTGATATCTATCTGGCCAGTTCTGCATAGCAATGGCAATCGAATCGGCTTTAACCCAACTGATATATCCACCGTCAATAAGATCCTTGATGCGACCCAAAGCTCTTTCCGCCAAAAAAAATGTTTTACAATTATGAATAAAATGAGAAAGCTCAAGTACTTGTTCAGTTTTTTTGAAATTCATTCTAATTTGATCTAGACTGTAGCTTTCAGAATTCTGAATTGAATCAGAGTTGTCGATTTGAAGCGTTTCTTCATCAAGCCATTTTGATTTTTCTTCAACAATTTTACCATCTGCAAATGGCACATAGAGACGGGGAGAGGAAAAATCCTGTTTCATTACCATGTAGAAATCGCCTTTAAGAGTTTCGTTCAGAAGTGTGGCTTTAATCTCTGAGAAGGGGTAAACGTAACTTGCAAGAATAAGTTTCCCATCATAGTTTAAATGGTACCTGCAAATATAACCATTCAAGGATGCAGTGGTAAATATGCGGTTTGGATCAGGTTCTATCTTGCATTCGTAAAACCCTCTTCCCCAACCGCAATTTTCTTCAACTGGTCCAAAAATTATTGCATAGAGGGCCATCTCATCAAAATCGACACGAGGGCAATCGTTTACCAATTCATGTGATACTTGGTCCGACACCGACTGTTTCCTTTCATTCAATCAGATCAGAATCTTCAAACGTGAAGAGGCCGCCAAAAAGCATGCCGATAAGTTCGGAGGTTTTGGTCTCATTCGCCACGCAACAGATTCCGCCAATTATGCATTTTTATCTTCAGGACCAACCCAAAAGTGGGGATTATGAGCAATTTCCCATAGGTGACCATCCGGGTCTTTAAAGTAACCCGAGTACCCACCCCAGGAAGTTTTCTGTGCCGCTTTTGAAAGTGTTGCGCCGGCGGATAAGGCTAGTTCAATTGTTTGATCTACTTCAGTTTCTGATGCTACGTTATGAGAAAGAGTGAATCCGGTAAAACCATTTCCCTTTGGTGATACTGCCGCATCTTCGGCAAGGGACTCGCGACTGTATAAACCTAGCCAACTCCCATTGAGAGTGAAGAAAGCAACCTCAGGGGGTGACTCCATTTTAGGAAAACCCAAACCTTCTTTGTAGAATTTGATTGATTTTTCCAAATCACTCACACCCAAAGTAATCATACTGATCCTGGGTTTCATATTTCCTCCTAAAAGTGCATAGCGAGAGCATTCCACGTAGCTTACTACATAACGGTCACTTCTTGAATACAGCTACTGCAAGCAACAACCAAGATGTAATAAATGAAAGTCCGCCAATGGGAGTAAGAATTCCAAACCAGTGAACTCCGCTCAATGCAAAAACATATAAACTTAAAGAAAACAAAACAATTCCTGCAACCATTAACCAGCCTGAGAGCTTTACAAGGCGAGAAGAAGGGACTAAAGTTGACACAAACGCTACAGCAAACAGCCCAATAGAATGAAATAAGTGATATAAAGTCCCAGTCTTGAACGTTATCAGGAGTTTAGGTGTTAATGTCGCTTTTAAAGAGTGAGCAGCAACCGCACCCAGTATTACAGCAAGCGCCGCATTAATACCACCAAGAATGATAAAGATTTTTGTTTCCTTTTTCATTGTGCTCAAACAGCGTATGAGATTATGAGATTAATTTTAGATTGAAGTTCTTTAAAGCACAATACAAAACTTAGCCGCTGTTTAGTCGCAGTTTAGTCGTTGTTAGTTTTTTATTTTATACAACGACTTATGCAAGGCTTGATTTTTCCTTTTACTGCGACTTATGCAAAGCTTAGTCGTTGTTTGTTTTTTGTCTTATACAATGACTTATGCAATGCAAAGCGCTTTATGCATGGCGTGCATTTAACTCCTTTTTTTTGAAATAGGATGAAGAATATATGACGAATATTTTTTGATCCGAAGAAGCAACTTTTGGTATAATCCACCGTATAAATTATTTTTTTTAATACATATTATGAAAACAAATGAGAATCAAAAGTGGAGCGCTTTATTAAAAACTACAGATTTTTTTAAAAAATTTGAAGATAAAGAACTTGACCAGATACTAGAAATTTGCGCAGTAAAAAAATATGCAGCTAATCAGTATATTGTACAAGAAGGAGTGCAGGACAATTCATTTTTTGTGATATTGCGGGGTAACGCAAGCATTATTAAGGGTAAAACTCCTTACGACAAGCATCAAATTTCAAAATTATCAGAGGGAGATTCTTTTGGAGAGATGGCGATAGTTCTAAATGAGCCACGCAGCGCTTCGGTATTGGCTACTATTGACGTTTACGCGTTATGTATCAAAGGTGATAAAATTGAAAAATTAAACCTAGAAGTCAGGGAGAAACTGTTTTGGAACTTTGCAACCAGCCTTGCAGAACATCTAAAGAAAAGAGATATTATGGATGGTTAAAAAGAGGAGTGTATAATGTCGACCGCTTCTTCTGAGTCTTTCGACAAAGCCTGTCCTGAGTTTACCGAAGGGCTCAAGACAAGCTAAAGCCGAAGGGCTGATAGCTGATTTATAAAATATATGCAGTTACAGAGAGACTTGACCTCTTTTTGAATATAGTCACTTTCTTTACTATATCGTTGTTGTTTTGAAATGACTTTATATACTATTACCTTTCTAAGTTGAAAAACATTTCTTTACGGCTCTTTTAAAAGATCATTATGTATCATCTTTCACAATACTGCTATATGAGCTGTAAAAACCAGGAAATGTACTTGAACAATACATTAGATCACCGCAACAATTTTCCTCTGTTAGTCGGTGATGATATGTACTCGCTCATAAAATACTTTATCACAGACAATGATCCATCCAAGGTACTGGATAAATTCCCTCCTGAAAAGCAACCGAAAATTGAAGAACGCATCAAGGAATGACCTACCCTAAATCTTAGTACCACCCGTAGAGTGATGATTTTCTATACCGT
>CAJXCX010000085.1:0-4477 GCA_913051685.1 uncultured Spirochaetales bacterium | reverse complement strand
TACCGGTTCGAGTTTTACATTTTTGTGTGGTTGGTATGTTATATCTCGTAGCTCACCATCTACTAGTGCGCCAATCACAGAACTATCGTACTCTAGCTTACAAAGTATCTCGCCGACATTGATATCGTCTGCAAATTCTGATGTATTTCCTTTAATATCTACTTTCATACATACACTTTAATGAGCACGAGTGGATTTGAACCACCGACCTCTTGCGTGTCAAGCAAGCGCTCTCCCCCTGAGCTACGCGCTCAAATAGCTTAACGAAAATATTGTAAATACATGAAAAGATAAATCAAATATTGTAAAATGTATCTGCAGGTGTAATAACTTGTAGTGGAGGTACCATTAGCTAATGATTAAAAACAGAAATATTGTTCTTAAAACTAATCTTGAAAATCAAAACCTTATAAATAGGGGCAAGGTTAGAGATTTATATGATATGGGAGACAACCTATTAATCATCTCTTCAGATAGAATCTCCGCCTATGATTCTGTCCTGCCCACAGGGATATTAGGAAAAGGTGAGGTCTTAACACGTTTGTCCGAATTTTGGTTTTCACTAACTACAGAGATAATCGGTAATCACTTTATAACTCAGGATGTATGTTCTTATTATGATTCTTTGAAGGAACATGCCGATATCCTTGAAGGAAGATCTATGGTAGTAAAGAAAGCCAAGCCCCTCCCGGTTGAATGTATAGTTCGTGGATATATAACCGGTTCCGGATGGGGAGAATACAAAAAAAATGGCACGGTCTGTGGAATTGAACTCAAGAAAGGATTGCTAGAATCGGAAAAACTAGAGAACCCAATCTTTACACCATCTACCAAGGCCGAACAAGGTGAGCATGACGAAAATATAAATTTTGAGCAATGCGCTGAGATTATTGGCTTGGATTTAGCAAATAAAGTAAGAGATTATTCAATAGAAATTTATTCTAAGGCAAGAGATTATGCGGATACCAAAGGTATATTAATCGCGGATACCAAATTCGAGTTTGGTTTAATTGAGAACGATGAATTAATCTTGATTGATGAAGTTCTAACGCCAGACTCATCAAGGTTTTGGCCAAAAGGTTTATATGCAGCAGGAAGAGGTCAACAAAGTTACGACAAACAGTTTGTTAGAGATTATTTGACCTCGGTTGGATGGGACAAAAAACCACCAGCGCCTGCACTTCCAGGAGATATAGCACAAAAAACCAGCGATAAGTATATCGAGGCGTTGAGTTTGTTAATCGCTTAATGGATACTTCTTTGACTATAGTTCAAATCGTCCAACCTCTTTGTGCGATATTGGCGATTTGGGTAGGATCCGACATATTAGTTAAAAACTCATTGGAACTAGGAAAAAAGCTGGGAATATCTGAGCTTTTGGTTGGTTTAACATTTGTGGCATGGGGTACATCGTTACCAGAATTCTTTGTCATGCTAAACTCCATATTCTTTCTAGGTGAATCAGCCGCCACTTTAAGTTACGGAACTATACTTGGGAGCAATATTGCGAATATTAGTTTGGTATTAGGAATAGGGCTTATAGCCTCCAATCAAATCTTTTCGTCGGACGGGAGAAATATCCTTTCGCGCTCATTAATCATTATGGGTGCAACGCTGTGTTTGGTAATTTTTCCTGTAGCTGATAGTTCGTATAAACAAATAATTTCCATGGTGATGGTTGCCTCAATGTTTCTTTACATAGCCGCTTCGCTTAGAGATAGAAAGGGCTCCCATATTTGGAGCAGACTCATCTTCCTTCCTAGGTACATTAACAAAATGATTAGCAAATCGGGAGAGGGGGTCCCGCGAAACGTATTCTGGCTACTGGCATCTTCGATTCTAATATATTTTGGCTCGGCTGCAATAGTTGGATCAGGCGGAAATATTATGAATCATTTTGGTTGGAACGCCACAGCGATAGGCACAGTTTTCTTTGCTCTTAGTACTTCTTTTCCAGAGATTGCTACGTCGCTTATATCAATCGTAAAGTTTCAAAAAACTAGCGTAGTCGTAGGAAATGTAATTGGTAGTAATATTTCGAATATCTTCCTATTTGGGATTATTAGTACCGTCTACAATTTAAATTTAACTTCTTCGATTGGGGCTCTGGGGGGTCTTCTAGTTTTGGCAGAAGTTTTATTGTTCGGAATTTTTATACTTTACAGAAAAAAAAATCAGATACAAATACCTTCTTTTGTGGGAATTTTTTTAACAAGTATATATCTTATATTTTTAATAACGATATTTTGATTTCTACAGATAGACTATCTGGTCTCTTTCTGGACCAACGGATATCATCGAAATAGGTGTAGATAAGAACTTCTCGATAAACTTAATAAACATATTAAGATTTTTGGGAATTTTTTTTGACGACACCACTTCCTCTAGAGTCCAGGAATCGAATTCCTTATAAATAGGTTTCACAATACCAAGATCATCAAGACTGAGTGGAAAAGTGGTGATTTTTTTGTTTTTTATTTGATAACCTACACACACTTTTACAGTTTCAAACATAGATAACACGTCTACTTTCGTAAGCACCAAAGAATCTATGCCGGAAATTTGTATTGAATGTTTAAGCGCTATCAAGTCCAACCACCCGCACCGCCTTGGTCGGCCAGTTGTTGCTCCATACTCCGTGCCAAACTCTCTTAATAGCAAACCCTGATTATCAAACATTTCGGTTGGAAAAGGACCGTGTCCAACTCTTGTCGTATAAGCTTTTGAGATTCCAACAACAGTTCCTAGAGAGGAGAAAGGGACTCCGGTGCCTACTGACGCTCCACCAGCTATAGTGGAAGAAGATGTAACAAACGGATAAGTACCAAAATCTACGTCTAACATGGCACCCTGTGCTCCTTCGAAGAGTATCTTCTTGTTTTTTCTTGTTTGATTGTTGAGATACTCCTCCGTGTTAGAAACAAATTCTTTTATATATCTGTAGTTCTTTGAAAGGCTACTTATCATTTTTTCTATCTTAAAAGTCGGCTTGTTAAAAACTTTGTTTAATATTTTATTCTTCTCCTTAAGCACTAATTGTAACTTCGCTTTTAATGTTTTTTTGTGTGCTATATCAATAATTCGTATTCCTTGTCTGGCAATTTTATCTTCGTAAGCAGGACCTATGCCTCTTCCCGTTGTACCAATAGCGCTACTTCCTTTTAGGGCTTCCCTTCCTATATCAAGAGATTTATGATACGGGAGGATTAAATGGGCCAAAGAGCTTATTTTTAAATTTCTATTGGTAATTTGAAATCCCGATTTTTTTAGATTTTTTATCTCTTCCACCAAGGTTTCCAAATCAACCACCATTCCGTTTCCAATAATCGATACTTTATTTTTCCTTAGAACGCCACAGGGAATATGGTGAAGTACAAATTTCTTATCTTTGAGCATTATCGTGTGCCCGGCATTACTTCCACCTTGAAAACGAGCAATAATATCAAATTTCTCTGAAATTAAATCAACAACTCTTCCCTTCCCTTCGTCACCCCACTGGGCTCCAACCACAACTGCATTACGAGTTCGTGTTGGCACTACAGCTCCTCTTTTTGCAATTCGGAAAGATTTTGAAAGCTGCCTATTTGTTTATTTTTCTTATTAAATAGTTTTAAGGAACCATTTGGATTAACTTTGATTTTTAAATCGAAATCTACTTTGTGCTTAGATTTTGATATAATGGTTACGAATCCTTGTGAGCTAAAAAATTCTCTAATTCCAAAAATTGTTTTAAAATCTTTTGAGTTAGTATAGTCTACGGCTACAACAGGAATTCCAAAACTTGCATGGTCAACTTTCTTCAAGAATGGGAGGATATTAATTCCAAATCCAATTGCAGGAATACCCTTTCCATATTTGCCTATTAAGTCATCGTATCTACCGCCGGACAAAACGATTTCGTTGATACCAGGTATGGCTATATCAAAAGTTATATCGGAGTAATAATCAAAATCTTTTACATCTAAAAGGTCGGATGTCACTGTCAAATTAGGATTAGCTTGTTTTAACAGTTTTATTAGTGAATCAATCTTTTTTAGTTCTAGTCGAACCTTCGGTGGAAATCTATTGCTACCCAAGGTTCTATTTTTGATAAGGGGTAGAATGCAATTCTTTAAAAATGTCCTTTCTCCTTTAGGTACACCGCCATCTTTTGCAAATTTTCTTATCGAATCAAAATCTTTTTTGTGAAACAGTAAGCTAATATCGTCTCTTATTGATGGTAGTTTTGAAAAGGCGAAGTTTAAGAACAATGAAGAATTAAGTGTTATTATTTGTTGGTCGAATCCCAATTTGGTCAAAATCCTTGAGCCCAAAAGTATAATCTCCAAGTCTGACTCTAACTCGTTTAATCCCACCAACTCACATCCCACTTGAAATATTTCTCTTTTGTTTTTACTATCTTTTGTTTCGTTTCGTATAACTCTTTCCACATAACTAAGTCGTAAAGGTAGGGACTCCTCGTTGTAATTACTAGCTA
>CAJXCX010000084.1:0-4543 GCA_913051685.1 uncultured Spirochaetales bacterium | reverse complement strand
CTAAAATAAATTTTGAAGAAGACCGAATGGAATCAGTTTCTCAAATTGATGCCAGCAAAAGTTTGTCAAATAAAGTTATCGAATTAAAAACGATGGAAGACGAAATTCAAAACGCAGAAAATAGTCTATCTAAATTAAAAGAGAAAGCTAAAGTTCTCTCTCAAATAGAGATTCCACAAATGATGGACGAAATGCAAATAACAAAATTAAAGTTAAGGGATGGTGAGTCTGTAGAAATTAAAAAAATTTACGGCGCATCTATTCCTCATGAAAGCCAACAAGAGGCTTTTCAATGGCTTCGAGAACACGACCTTGGAGATATCATTAAAAACGATATCACCGTTACCTTTGGTCGTGGCGAAGACAACAAGGCTATGCAATATGCTAACCTTGCAAAGGGTCAGGGGTTTGAGCCGATTCAAAAAATCGGTGTTCATCCCCAGACTCTTAAAGCAGTAGTTCGAGAACGTCTAGAATCTGGACGAGAAATGCCTACTGGTTTATTTAAAACGTTTGCAGGTAACCAAACAAAAATAACAAGGAGATAATCGATGAACGACACGAGCAACGCGAAAGAAGTAGCAACAAGGAAGTCCGCAGGACTCCCATCTGCTTCATTATTTGAAGCCGATGCTGATAAGGGTTTTGAGAATGTGAAGACCGAATCTTTGGCCCCACCTATCTTAAAGCTTCTACAAAATGGCTCCGGAGAAGCACAGAAACGTAATCAAAATTACGTAGAAGGTGCTGAACCTGGAATGCTTTTGAATACAGTTACAAAACAACTGTACGATGGAGCAAAAGGAATTACAGTAATTCCTGCCCACTACAGATTAGAGTATCAAGAATGGTCTGATTTTGGAACTGGATCGGGAAGACCCGAACAGATCTATCCAGACACTTCGGATATTTTATCTAAAACAACTAAGGACGCTATGGGTAAGGACAGATTACCAAATGGTAATTATATCTTAACTGTAGGTCAACATTTTGTCTTAGTTATAGGAGAAAAATCCATTGAAACTGTGATGATATCTATGAGTTCGTCTCAAGGTAAAGTCAGTAGAAAATGGAACTCTATGATGAAATCAATTGTAATGGACGGTAAAAAAGGTCCATACACTCCGTCATCTTTTAGCCATAGTTATCGTTTAACAACGATACTGAATACCGGAAAAGGTAATCAGTGGTATGGTTGGAACGTCAAAAAAATTGGCGAAGTGGAAGATCCAAACTTATACGAACGAGCAAAACAGTTCTATAGTGGATTATCCAAAAGAGGATAACTATTCCCATGATGGGCGGTGGAGACCGAGAGGCGAAACCGCCCACTACAACGAAAGCAGGAGGATATGACGGATCTTGAACGATTTAAAAGTATATTTAGTGGCCTAGACATTGCTTACGGTCAAACCAAAAGAACAGACGAGTTTGATGAACGTGGTAAGCATAAAACTAGATCATTTATTATTAAGAAACAACCAAGCGATAAACTATGGCGAGATCATTTAAGTGGTGTCGAGCCTGCGTTAGGAATTATTCCAATCAATCACGAAAGTAAATGTAAGTGGGCATGTATTGATATTGATGTCTACCCAGTGGATCACCAACAACTTCTCAATAAAATTAAAGAAAAAAAATTACCGCTAACAGTTATTAGATCCAAATCAGGAGGAGCACATTGTTTTTTATTTACTGATACATTTGTTCCAGCGATTCTTTTAAGAGGAAAGCTAAAAGAAATGGCAGCTATTTTAGGGTATGCTAAATCAGAAATTTTTCCAAAACAAAATGTTTTACATGTAGACCGAGGAGATCGAGGAAGTTTTTTAAATCTACCTTATCACAATGCACAAAGAACTGTGCGGTATGCTTTTAATGAAGAAGGGAAAGGCATATCATTACTAGAATTTTTTGCTCTTTATAACAGAGTAAAACTAACTGAAGATCAATTAAAACAACTAACAATTGAAAAAGATACAGCACCACCTTTATTAGAAGGAGCACCACCGTGCCTAGTCTCACTAGCTACTGAAGGTATTCCAGAAGGTGGTAGAAATAATGCAATGGTTAACTATGGAGTCTATTTAAAGAAAAGATTTCCAGAAACTTGGGACACAGAGATTTTTCCTTACAATAAAGAATTTTGTAAACCCCCTCTTCCTAAAGGAGAACTAGATAAAGTTATCGAATCAATAAGAAAAACAGATTATAATTATAAATGTAAAGATGCACCTATTGAATCTTTTTGTGATCCAAAAAAATGTGTGCTACAAAAATTTGGTGTTGGAGACGGTGTCCCTGGTCCTGAAATAAAAGAGATAAAAAAATATGATTCAGATCCACCAATATATTATGTCTTAGTAGGAGAAGCTTCTGTTGAAGTAGATAGTGGAACCCTGCACGAGCCTGATAAATTTTCCATTGCAGCTATGGATCAAATTGATCTACCCATGCTACCAGTCAGTAAAATACTCTGGAGAAAAATGTTACAGAAATTATTTAAACATTTAGGAGAAATTGAAGCTCCGGATTCTACTAAAAAAGACGTACAAATTAGAGAACTATTGGCTGAATACATTAATAAAGCACCCGGTAAAAATATGGAAGATGTTCTACGAGGGTTGGCCTATACTGAAAATGGAACAAGCTATTTTAAATTCAAAGATTTTTGGAAGTATTTAGTTCGAACTAAAACATGGCCTGATAGAATTTATCCTAAACAAAAAACAGCAAGATTACTAACACGACTATTTTCTGCAAAAGAAGTCTCCGGAAAAATAGCCGACAAAAGCGCACGCTATATAGAAATGCAAACAATTAAACTAGACAAACCTAATACTAAAAAAGAACAGATGAAGGAGGCACCATTTGCAGTTAAATAGAACAATTATTCCAGGGCCACCAGGAACAGGAAAGACTGAAAGACTCTTATATTATTTAGACAAAGAGATACTTCAAAATAAGGTAGACCCCAAAAAAATAGCTTATATTTCTTTTAGTAATGCAGCTGCTGATGAAGCTAGAAGTAGAGCCTTTAATCAAGACGTAAATATTTGCACTATGCATTCTATGGGAACTAAAGAGTTAAATATTAATACAAACACTCAGCTACTTAAAAATAAGAAATGGATAGGGTTTCAAAACTATTCTCGAATCTGCAAAGGTATGTCCTTTGAATCGTACATCGATGAGGCGGGGATCCCTAGATATAAAAACCCACACATGCGCATCATTGAATTTGCAAGATCAAAATTAGTTTCATTACTAGAAGCAGCCATACAATTAAACTTACATCATTCTGTAGATCTGTGGCTAACAGAGCAAATTGATACAGACTTAAAGGTATATAAAGAACATGAAAGTCTATATGAATTTTCAGATATGATTTCCAAGTTTGTCGAGAAAGATCGATGTCCTCCTGTCGAGATTATCTTTCTTGATGAGGCCCAAGACCTGAGTCCTCTGCAATGGAGAATGTTTTTTTACATAGAGTCTAAATGTAAAAGATCTTACATTGCGGGGGATGATGATCAAACTATCTATACGTTTCAAGGAGCGGACCCGACTATTTTTATAAATTTAAAAGGAACTATAGATGCACAAATTAAATCACGAAGAGTCCCAAGAAAGATGCACGCATTAGCTGAATCTATTTTTCCTCATATTAAAAACCGTTTAGAAAAAAAGTGGGAACCAAGAGATGCAGAAGGAGAAGTTTATGACAATATGTTAATAGAAGACATTGATTTTAGTAAAGAAAACTGGATGATTTTAACAAGAACAAATGAAATGCTGCAACCTGTAGCTGATCATTTATATAGTTTAAATTTAAGATTTGATAGTAAAGTAAATAATTTATTACCTAAAAAATTATTAAGTGCTTATCGTACATTAACTAGATTGAATGAAGGAGCAAGCGTAAGCAAAGAAGACGTGCAAGACCTCTATGAGTATTTAAACTACCATAAAGGGCATGTAAAATATGGATACTCTGGGGGAAAGTCATTAGAATCAATCACAACGATTGATGTAGATATGCTACGCAAAGAACACGGGTTTCTATTAACCGGTGGCTGGGAACAGCTTCATATGCCGGACGAAAGCAAAAATTACGTCAAATCCCTACTAGACTCTAAAGATGACCTCATGAAAAATGCGAGAATAAAGATATCCACGGTCCACGGTGTAAAAGGTGAAGAATGTGATAACGTAGTTTTATTTATGGACCTAGAAAGAATTATTTATGAAGCAGCTCAAATAAACGCAGATCCAGAACATAGACTTTTTTTCGTCGGAGTAACACGAGCTAAAAAGAAACTATATATCATGCAACCAACTTCCGATTATTTTTACAGAATAGGAGATCCAATCGTATGAATAGAAAAGAACGCTATCAATTAACAAAAGAAAAGAATGAATCAGGTATGGATTGTGAAAAAATCATAGATACCAAGAAACAAGAAACAAAAGTATACAAAAAACAAATTGGAGGGGATCACTATCGCAAAATGAAAATTCAACCTAGCGAATTTGTTCACGA
>CAJXCX010000083.1:0-4593 GCA_913051685.1 uncultured Spirochaetales bacterium | reverse complement strand
TCAATATCAGGATTATGCAGGTTTAATACTTGAATCACCATATACATCAATAGTTGATATGGGGAGAATTAGCTTCCCCTTTCTACCAATTAAATTTATTTTAAAAGATAGGTTTGATTCAATGAAAAAAACAAAAAATATCGAAATACCGACTTTAGTTATGCATGGAAAGAAGGATTCTCTTGTGCCATTTTATATGGGCCAAAAAGTTTATGATTCATTGGTAACAGAAAAATATAGTTATTTTGTTGATGACGATGATCACATGATGAGGTTCGATAGCTCAATGAAAAATGCGTTGGGTGGGTTTTTTAACAAATTAGATTAAGTGTATTTTAGACCAGTCCTTAAATATTCATATCCTGTATATACGGTTATAGCTGCGGCAAGCCACAAACTTGATAAGCCTATATCCCTTCCGTAGCCAAACAATAAGTCATTACCTGGTGCACCCGACAATAGAACCGATATTGCAAACATCTGTATAAATGTTTTTACTTTCGATAAACTTGAAACGGGAAGCGAAACTTGTGACTTCGCTAGAAATTCTCTTAGACCAGAAACTAGGATTTCCCTGCTAATTATTATTATTGCTGCATAAAGAGTTAAGTCTTTTATGGCTTTGGTATGTATTAGAAGTACTAGTGCAACTGATACCATTATCTTGTCTGCTATGGGGTCGAGTAAGGCACCTAGCTTTGTTTCGTTGTTGAGTGACCTAGCGAGTTTTCCATCTAGATAATCTGTAAAACCTGCTATGACAAATACAAAGCAGGATAACCACTTCCCCAATTCTCCAGGAATAAAAAATATAAAGATAAATACAGGTATAACAAAAATTCGAAAGCAAGTAAGAATGATTGGGATATTTGACATAATTTAAAACAACTTAGAATTTCCTGTAATTAAATTCCCATTATTATAAGAATAATCGCTACGATGATTAATATGGTAGAGAATGCTCTTTCTTTTAGCATGGCAAAAAATTTTACGAAAAAATCCTTCATAGTCTTGATTCTATCGTTTATTGCTACTAGAATCAAAAAAAGCTTGTCATTTCTTTCCATATTCTAAATATTTCTTTGTAATTTATGGCAAAAACTACAGTAAAAATAATAAAAAAAAGTGTAATCCAAACAACTCGCATTTTTAACGTCGCCAATCTGTATTTTAACAGCTTTTAGGATTATTTATGTTGTTTTTAAGATAGCCCTTGAATCACGGGATAGTTTTTATATAATTAGACTCTGATGGCTCATTTTATTCTTAAGGTTTTTTTATTCATATTTCTGATTTTTGGCACTACAGTTTTTGCGGCGATTGATGACGAGGTGACTCTCAACAGAGCTTACATTAAAGGCTCGATGGGAATAGGGTACTTCTTTGATAACAACAATGCTACTGCCCAGAATAGAGATGCAACTTTTCCAAACGCTAAGTATGATATTGCATATGAAGGCGCTACCTCTTACTCCTTTGCGGTAGGAAATAGACTCGAGAATTTAGCTTATGAGACGTCGTTTGATTATATATTCGCAAACCTCGATTCTGTTACGTCGGATACTCTTTCTAATTATACTGATGGAGACATAAGCACTCACTCCATTCTCATTAACGCTCTTTGGTACCCCGACCTACTTAGGTGGAACTATATGGAGATGTATGTGGGGGCAGGCATAGGCACTGTGTACAAAGTTGATTTAGATCAATCAGGATGCATTGGCGCAAGATGTTTGGCGAACGAAGGGTTCAAGTCTGCTGTGGACGAGTATCAAGTTGCCTATCAATTTTTATTAGGAGTTGAATCTGAAATCTTTAAAGCTGACAGCAAAGTATTCCCAGCTGGTTTTTCTATCTTTTCTGAGGTAAGAGATATTTTCTTTGATAATATAGCTCTTGGACGAGATAACCACAATGAGACGTTTAACAATATTGACATAAATGTCATGTTGTGGACTTTTGGTGTTAAATTTCACTTCTAACTTTTTACGATAACCGATATGCAAATAAAAGTGGCAAAACCATTTTTAAAAAAGATTACCTATCCTATATTCTATATTGCCTATGGCTCAAACCTTAATAAGTATCAAATGCAAAAGAGGTGTCCTTGTGCGGAGCCCATCACGAAGAGCTACATAGAAGGTTACGGTCTTTTGTTCAGGTCAGTTGCGACTATTATCAAAGAGAAAGAAAGTATTATGCCGTGTGGGATATGGAGAATATCAGAAGATTGCGAGAAAGCTTTGGATAAGTACGAAGGTTATCCAGATATGTATGGAAAAGAATATTGGGAGGGAGATTTTGAAGGAAAAACGTACCCCTTTCTGGTATATATAATGAACAAGCACGTTCGATCTATTGCTCCACCACATCCAGTATACTTAGAGAAAATAAAAAATGGATATAAAGACTTCGATATTTCTTTGCGATATCTTAAAAATCATAAGCAATTAGAAGTTTTTTTTAAAAATATGCCTTAAACGACAAGAAGCATCTTTATTATTTTCTTATTTCAATATTTTTAAGTATTTCTTGGGTTTGGGAAGAGTAAAATATATCAAGGAACTCCTCTATGTACTCATTGCTATCGCTTAGAAAAGGAGTTGCATCTGATACCAGTTGAGACTTCATGGAACTGATGACCGCGCTGTCTTTGCTTGCAAATAATCTTGCAAATTCCAAAGCGTTTTTTTTAAGCTCATCTTTGTTGAATACCTGATCGACCAACCCTATCCTTAAAGCGGATTCGGAGTCCATCATTTCACCACCAAGAAGAATTTGTTTTGCATGATTATTCCCGACCAAGGATTTTAAGATGAAAATCGTACTTGGAAAAAGTGACAGGCCTATATTGATTTCATTAAGAGCTATTTTTGCACGTTCTCTTGCCATGAATCTATAGTCGGTACTAATCGCGAGCATGCAACCGGCACCTGTTGCATGGCCATTAATTGAGGAGATTGTAATCTTTTTCGATAAATAAATATCCCTACAGGTATTTAGTAGTGACCTCAGGGTTTTTTCAACTTGCTCCCTGCTGCACCCTAACAAGAACGGAATGTCGAGGCCAAATGAGAAAAAACTACCCGACCCTTGAACTAATATAGCTTTGATATTAGGATTTTTTTCGGACTCGGAAAAAGCTTCACCTAACTCGGATAACATTTTGGAATCCAAGGCATTTACTTTAGGCTTGTCTATTGTGACTACGGAAACTTGTTCAATCTTCTCTAATCTTATCATCCGACAGGCTCATTAATTGATTGCTACGGGTTTAATTCTCTTAGAAATTCATCCCAATGAAGATCATCATTTGTTAGTTCTTTCATTTCTGCGCTCATCTGCTTGTAATTTGCAAATTCGGGAAAAAGTTTTCGCGCCACACTATCTCGATTTTGAAGCCACTTGTCTATAGATGCGTAGTCTTTGAATTTGACAACCGTTTTGTAGGTCCAATTATGTCCTTTGGTATGGATTCTGTGGCTGTAAATTCTAATTCCATCTACGACCCAATCCTTCTTACGTATTTCTTCCCAAAAAGGTACCGTATATTTTGCGTATAGACTAAGAAACTTAGGCCTATTTTTAGCTGACACATACCAGTAGCTTTCTTCGATAACATACTGCTTAGATTCCGCAACCGATGGGGAAGAAAACAGTAAAAAAAGACTCAGACATAAAAGGATTTTTCTCATTGTTACCTTTATAATATAATCTACTATGTTTGAGTATGTAAGTTCTTTTAAGCATCTTCATGCGAGGCTGCCTTGCAGGGTAGGGGGTATATGAGCTGTTTTTACCAAGGCACATTCACTCTTAAAACAAAGGGTTTTACCGATATTCTCGACATTACCGATGACGTAGCATCGATACTTGAAGAATCAAAAATTAACAGTGGTACCCTGACCGTTTTTGTTGTGGGGTCCACCGCAGGCTTAACAACAATTGAATATGAAGATGGTGCTCTTTTGGATCTTAAAGATGCTTTTGATAGGATTGCCCCAATGGATGTGGATTATTCTCACAATCAAAGGTGGGGAGACGGGAATGGCTTTTCGCATATCAGAGCATCGATACTGGGCCCATCACTCTCCGTACCTTTCTATGGCAGGTCTCTTAAATTGGGAACTTGGCAGCAAATTGTTCTTATAGATTTTGACAATAGGCCTCGAGAACGCGACATAATCGTTAGCGTTCAAGGGGAAGCTGATTGAATACTTGGTTTTATGGATAGCAACCTAGTCTTTTTGAGAATATAATATAGATAATGGATGAAAACTAAAAACATAATTAACGAAATTCAAATGTTGATTGAAGCAACTCCAGAGAAGCTCGTATCATTACAAGATATTTATACCCACCTCCAGGCTCTTAATGTTAAGAGCTCGCGCCCCAGTATTAGAGCAAGGATTTGTGAGCGCACAGTGAATTCTCAGGCTTTTTGGAGTAGCAACAATGAGCCTATTTTTTTTAGGTTGAGACGCGATAAAAAAAGGGCTTCGACATATACGTTGTTTAAATATGTAGCAACCGACCTTCAGCAAATAAGAGAGAACTTTCAAGATAAAGGCAAGCCTGGCTTTGAAGATCTCT
>CAJXCX010000082.1:0-4600 GCA_913051685.1 uncultured Spirochaetales bacterium | reverse complement strand
CTTTGAATTTTGATGAAATTCCTGCCGTGACGGGGTCTACTTATGCTTATGGTACTAGGCAAGAAGTTGACTAATGAAAAATGGAATATAGACTACTCAGGGCTATGGTTTTTACTGAACCCAACTAAGCTGAACGGGAGTTAAGATATGGGACTGGTTGGTATGACTTCAAAATTCTTTAAATCGTTGGCTTATCCTTCGGAAATGCTACCTCCAATTGTTGCTGATGATGAACATCATCATCTTGATCCACAACTTGAACATAGCGCTGCCAAATTCGGAATGTGGCTTTTTTTGGCGACAGAACTTTTATTGTTTGGTGGGCTTTTCACCGCATATGCAATTTTCAGAGCTAAGTATCCCGAAATGTTTCATCATGGATCGGGCAGCCTAGACTTGGTTCTTGGTTCGATAAATACCGTGGTACTGATTTTCAGTAGTTTAACAGTTGCTGTAGCTGTTAGTGCCATTCAAGAAAATAAAATTAAATTGGTAAAATTAATGCTTTGGATAACAATAATCTGTGGTCTCATTTTTGGAATAAATAAATATTTTGAATATTCATATAAACTTCACCATGATATAACACCTGGAACGGATATCTTTTACTCGCTTTATTATGCTGCAACGGGTATTCATATGCTTCATGTTTTTATAGGAATAGGTGTTCTATCGTTTATTTTGCATAGAACATGTAAAGGTTATTACTCGAAAGATAATTTTACTACAATTGAAATTGGGGCTCTGTATTGGCACTTGGTTGACGTAATATGGATTTATCTTTTCCCTTTATTATATTTAATTGGATGAGGAGATTTTATGGCAAGCTCAAAAGTATATAGACAATATTTAAATATTTGGGTTCTCTTAATGGTTCTTACTATATTAACCGTCGGAGCCGCACAGTTTGATTTTGGGGGACTCAATGTTCCAATCGCACTAATCATTGCATCAATTAAAGCGGGCGTTGTTGCTTTGTATTTCATGCATCTAAAGCATGAAGATAATATGACATGGGTCTTTGTTATATTCCCCTTGTTCTTATTGGCTTTATTTATAGGTTTTTCTGCTGGCGATGTATTTACCCGTCTTTTAAACTAATCTAAATGGGCATTCTTGAAAGATTAACTATCTCCTCTTTAGTCGTATTGCTTGTCTGGGGTAATATGGTGAGCGGTTTAGGGGCCGGACTTGCGTGTCCGGATTGGCCTCTGTGTTTTGGGCAGTTCTTCCCTCAGCTTAATTTTCCAATCTTCATGGAACATACGCACAGGCTACTAGGGCTCCTAGTGGCGATATTTTTTATTTTTTTGGCCAGGCGTCGATTAAAAACATATATAGGCAAACAGAAGCTTCTTCCTGTATTGTGCTCTATCCTGTTGGTTGTACAAATAATCACGGGAGGACTAGTTGTGATTCTGCAACTAGAAGTTAATATAACCACTTTTCATTTTGCTAATGCGATAATTATTTTTATATTGATTTATACAATGTGTGCCTACCCTGATGGTGCAAGATTGCAACGAGTTACAATTTTAAGTAAACCAAATTTGATATACGTCCTTTTGTTTCTAATAATATACGCACAGCTGGTTCTTGGAGCTTATGTAAGGCATACAAATGCCGGTTTGGCATGCCCAGATTTCCCAGGATGCCTAGGATATTGGATTCCGCCATATTTAAGCAAGACGGTTGTCATCCATCTTCTCCATAGGTTTATGGGTTTTTTGATATTAATTTTCTGTTTAGGATTATTTCTAATGTCGTATTATGCAAACATATCCAAGTCCGTATTTGTAAATTCTAGGCGATTATTATTTCTAGTGGGTCTTCAGGTTGTATTGGGAATTTTTGTAGTTATTTCAAAACTAGCTTTTTCGATGACGGCCATACACCTTCTTATTGCCTTATTAATCATCATTCTAGTTTTAAATATCATTTTTGAAATAAAAGGGCCAACAAATTGATGAACTACTTAAAAGCATTGGTCTTGCTTTCTAAACCGAACATAATTCTTAGCGTGGGGCTCACGGGATTCACTGGTATGGTACTTGCCTTAAGATCCCTTCCCGATCCAGAGATTATATTCCTTACTCTTCTAACGCTGATTCTTTCCGCTGCTGGTGCGGCAATGATTAATAATATTATTGAAAGAGAGAGAGACGAGCTAATGGAAAGGCTTGCAAAAAGGGTAGAGGCATTAAAATTAGTAGGAATTAAATTCTTGTCTTTCTTCGCGGCACTTCTTATCGTTTTTTCTCTTGGAATTTCTTTCGTTTTTATTAACAACCTTAATTGCGTTCTTATTCTCCTGGCCATTTTTTCTTATACGATTTATTACACCTTGTTTTTAAAACGATCTTCCCCGTTTGGGACCGTGCTGGGTGGCATACCTGGCGCGCTACCTGTTATTATTGGATATTCAGCCATTCAGCCTGAAATATCTTTCCATTACTTGGATGTATTAGTGCTTTTTGTATTCATGATGGTTTGGCAACCTCCTCATTTTTGGTCGTTGGCTCAATATCTTTCCGATGATTACAAGAAAGCTGGTTTCCCAACTATGCCAATAATCTACGGTCAAAAATATACTAATTATTTGATTTCAATTTATAGCTTGGCACTGCTTCCAATTTCGTTGTATTTTTGGATTGTCGGTATTGCATCTAATTTTTACGCGTGCGTTGCTATATTTACGGGAATGTTATTCCTTTATTTTGTATTCGTTTCATTTCGCAAAACACATTATCATAAAAATGTTTTTCTTTTCTCGATTTTTTATATGCTAATTATCAATCTATCTTTATCTCTTGATATTATCTTAAATCAGTAATTTTTAATTGATAAAGATTGGTAATAAATTTATTGTATAATCAGTATGATGAAAATCGTTAAATTGAGCTCTCGCGGTATTATTAGCGAGGTAAGAGGTATTCGAAAAAAACAAAGAGCCTCTACTAAGAATATCGAACACCACGTTGATAAGATTATTCAGACTGTTATTGCAAGAGGCGACCCCGGACTAACGTATTTAACAGAGAAGTTTGATAATGTTAAAATCAGACCTAAAGATTTTGAAGTTAAAAAAAGCATTATTAATGCTTCCGAAAAAACAATTTCTAAAGAAGTGAAATTAGCAATACAAACGTCCTACAGAAGAGTCGTAGATTATCAAAAGAGAAAATTACCAAAATCTTACACATATAAGGATCGGTTGGGAAATACATTGGGATGGACCATCAATCCAATTAGGAGAATTGGCATATATGTTCCAGGTGGTACAGCAGCATATCCTTCAACTCTAATAATGACAGCAACTCTTGCCAAGGTGGCAGGTTCCAAAGAAATTTATGTAGTTACACCGCCTTCGAAGAGCGGGATTAATCCCGCAATTCTATATATAGCCAAACTTATTGGAGTAAAAAAAATTTTTCAAGTGGGAGGGGCTCAGGCTATAGCGGCACTTGCCTTTGGGACCAAGACTATTCCTAAAGTTGATAAAATAGTTGGCCCTGGAAATATATTCGTTGCTATTGCCAAAAAAAAGGTTTTTGGTGAGGTTGATATTGACATGATTGCCGGACCTAGTGAAGTTTTGATAATAGCGGATCAATTCTCAAACTCAAAATATATTGCTGCTGACTTGATAGCTCAAGCTGAACATGATACCGAAGCTTGTGCTATTTTGGCCACTGATTCAAATAAGACTGCAAAGGAAGTTCGTACAGAATTAAAGATTCAGTCAAACTTGTTACCAAGAAGAAAGATAATCAATGAGTCGATTAAGAAAAATGGGAAAATTTATGTATTAAGAAATATCAACGATGCTGTTAAATTAACTAATGAATTGGCCCCGGAGCATCTCCAAGTTCTTGTCAGGAATCCTAACAAAGTAGTTAATCAAATTACTAATGCTGGATCAATTTTTGTAGGAGAGCTATCGGCGGAAGCCTTCGGGGATTATATTGCCGGACCGAGCCATGTACTTCCTACCTCTGGTAATGCAAAGTTCTCGTCACCATTGAGTGTCTTGGACTTCTTAAAATATTCAAGCTACACAAAGATTTCTCGTAATGGTTCAAAACGACTTGGTAGTTCGGTTGTATCTTTTGCAAAAGAAGAAGGACTAGATGGTCATGCCAATTCAATCTCTATTAGACTCAAAGAAGGAAATGGTTAATTGAAATACAAATTACGAATAAAGCAATCTCTAAAGAATTTTAATTCTTATGTTCCGGATGAAATTGATTTTTTATTTAGGTTAAATGCCAACGAGTCTCCGTTTGATGATACGGAAAATATATTAAGAAACTTATATAGAAAAAATAATCGGAGATACTTACAGTCGAACTCCATTAATAGATATCCGGACCCAATTCAAAAAGATTTAAGAAAAAAAGTTAGCAGCTTCCATGGAGTTAATCAGAATCAAATTGTGTTTGGAAATGGTTCTGATGAATTAATTCTATACTTACTTCTTGTTCTTACGGGAAGAACGTCTAAGGTCATGTATTTGGAGCCAAGCTTTTCTATGTATAAAATTCTTACAGCAGCAGTTGGATTAAAAGGAATTGAAGTAGAACTTAATAAAAATTTTCAA
>CAJXCX010000081.1:0-4619 GCA_913051685.1 uncultured Spirochaetales bacterium | reverse complement strand
CAAAATAAACTTTTACATACGCCAATTGTTAACCAGTATGTTGATTTGATTAAGAACTCATTTCAAGATCAGCATGATTTTTTGCCCATTTGGAAAGATAGTAAGGTGTGTAGCTTTGCTTTGACCCATGATGTGGACTATCCTGAGATGTTCCCCTGGATTGAATCTCTAAGGTATCTGTTGCGATACAAAGGTCCTCTTAGAAAAAGCTTAGAGATTCTAATGGGTAGAGAGAGTTTTTGGAAGTTTGATGAATGGCTTAATGTTGAGGATAAATATGATGTCAATTCAGCTTTTTATTTTTGTGGTTTTAAAGGTAATTTGCTTAAGTATTTCTTAAAGAGCCCAGATCCTTTTTACGATGTCAGTACAGGTAAATATTTACAATTATTGATGTCTTTAAAGAAAGCCGGAAGAGAAATCGGTATGCATAGTAGTTATCTGGCATATCTTTCACGTGATAATCTTCAGCATGAGAAGAATACAGTTGAAGAAGCCTTAGGGAAAAAAATTTATGGTAATAGACATCATTACTGGCACCTCAATCAAGACAACCCTACGGAAACGATGAAGATACATAAGGAAATAGGTCTTTTTTATGATACATCTATGAGCTTTGAGAAACATTCTGGTTTTCGCCAGGGGATATGTACTCCTTTTTATTTATATTGTATTGAAGATCAAGATATAGTTCCTCTGTTACAGTTACCACCAACACTGATGGATGATCATTTATTTGGTCATGCGGATAATCACTCTTTTGCGAGATATCAAGACCATATTACCTCTTTGATTGCAGTTATACGCAGACATAATGGACTTTTTATGGCGGATTTTCATGTGCGCGTCTTAAATGAGACATTTTTTCCTTGCTGGAAAGACGCGGCAGAGTTTCTATTGCAGAAGATAACAGATGATCATTGTTATCAGGATACGCCATTTGCCATAGCAAAATATTGGGAGGAACGGTTAACATTATTAAGAAAATTGTCAATTTATGAAGAATGTGCTGCTAACTAACAATGGTAGCCTCTATGGCAAAAGAATTCTAAAAGAGTTTAACAAAAACAATATTGTTCTTTCGGCTATTGTTGTTGTTCTACAGCCTATCAGTTATTATTGGAAATTGTTTAGGTATGTACAAAGGAAAGTCGGCATCAGTGACGCTATATACTTTGTACTTATTAGATCATTGAAACGCCCTCCTGTTGAGAAAGATCTAAGGGATATTGCTTATGAAGAGTTTTCGGAAAATGTTTTCTATGTACGAGGAACAAATTCTCAAGAAGCAATCAAATCTATCAATGCAATAAGCCCAGACCTTCTCATTTTGGGACAAACGGGTATTGTGCATAAGGAAATCTTGAGTATTCCCAAGGTAGGAACATTAAATGCTCATCCCGGTATTTTGCCGGAATATCGTGGTATAGATTGCCCCAAATGGACAGTTTTTCAAAAGGAGTTTGATAAACTTGGCTGTACCGTTCATTGGGTTGATTCAGGTGTAGATACTGGTGATATTGTTGCCCAAGAAACCTATCAATTGAAGGGAAATGAGAGTCTCGATGACTTGGAAGATCGCTACATTAATAATTTGTGTGTGTCTAAATTATCATGGGTGGTAAAAGAACTTAATTGTGGCCGGGTTTTGACCGGAGTTAGGCAAAATGGGGGAAAACAGTATTATAAAATGTCTCGTAAATATGAAAAGGTTGCGATGTTTAACTTGCTTAAGTTTAGAGGAGATATTCCAAGCGTAAGAGTTACTGAAGAATGAAAGTAATTCAAGTAAAACTTCTCAGAGAGCGAGAAAAAGAAGTGGAGATTACCAAATAAGCTTTAGGTTATTCTATCTCCATTTGTGTCCTTTCGTGGCTAAAGGACAACGGGTTTTTGTGTAAAAATGAATAGGGAAAAGATTGTATTATTCTTCAAAGATAATGTTTTTGTAATTACTTTTGTATTTATGTTTTTCCTTTTCTTCTGGAGGCTTGTAGTCTTACAGGAGTCATTCCTTCTGGGTGACTATAGTGTGCAACATGTTCCGTGGTCTAAATTTCTTGCCGATTCTCTGAAGAATTATTCCTTCCCTCTCTGGACACCATATATGCACAGTGGCTTTCCCATTTTGGCAGAAGGTCAGATTGGTGCATTTTATCCTCCAAACCTTGTGTTGTTTTTTTTGCTCCCATTTAAAGCTGCATATACCTATAACATAATTCTGCATATTGTCCTTGCCTCTGTTTTTATGTATATCTATGCAAGATGCATTAATATGAGCAAGGTTGGTGCTACTATTAGTGTTTTGGTTTTTCTCTTTGGTAGCGGCTATGGAGGATGTTTTTATGGTATGATGTCGATGAAGGTATTGGTTTGGTTTCCACTTGTACTTTTTCTTACGGAGAAACTGTTTGAAAAAGGAGAGATATCTTATGGAATTCTGATAGGGGTTTTTCTGAGTTTCCAGATTCTGGCAGGATATCATCAAATTGCGTTGTACTCTATTGTGATCTCAACGCTTTATTTTCTTGTACACTTGACCTTTTTCTTTCTAAAGAAAAAGGGGTTAAAGAAGAGTATTACAATTTCTTTGTTCTATCTGACAGGAGCAATTGTTGCATTTGGTCTTTCTGCTGCACAATTGTTTGCCACTCTAGAACTAACCCGATTCACAGACCGACTGGATCGTGGAATTGAATTCAGCATGTTAGGCTCTTATTTCCCACTTGGATTAATTCAGTTACTTTTCCCACAATGTACCAACGGTTACTCCTTTGATAGATTATATGTGGGGATTATTCCATTTTTTCTTTGTCTTGTATTATTTTTTTGTAAAAAGGATCGATATGGTAAGTTTTTTATTTTTTTAGCCGTTTTATCTCTGCTTTTGGCTTTTGGGAAGTATAGTCCGTTATATGTTGGGCTCATCAAGGCAGTTGGCTTTTATGGGTTGAGAATTCCGGCAAAATTCTTGTTTTTTACCGCTTTTTCTCTTGCGATCTTAGCAGGCTACGGTTTTGATAAATATTGTTTATTTACTGCAGGAGGAGTGCAATACACAAGATTCAAGAAAATAATACATTATATTGCTATAAGTGCGGTCACCGTCTTGATAATTGCAAATGCAATTTTACGATATGGTAAAGAATATTTTGTGAATTTTGGCAGACATTATGTAGACAAGAACGTCTACGGACTATCTTCTCACAGGAAAACATTGGAGGCTTATTACGAGAAGGTTGATTTTATATATCAGATGTTAGTGTCAAATACATACATATTTAATAAATTTAATTTCATGTCAATACTGATTCTCTTAGCCTCAATATTTATCATTGTATATGCAAGGAGAATGATTTCGTTACAGGCCTTTAAGGTTGTGTGTATTATAGTAATCGCCATCGACCTATATGCGTTTAACTTTCTTTCAAGTAGCTTTAGAGGGGACAGGGCTCCAATCAAGAAAACTTTAGAAATACCGGAGGCAATAGAGTTTCTAAAAAAAGATACAAGCCTGCATAGAGTTTATTGCTTTATACCGAAGGCTCTTAGTAAAGGAGATTCAAGATATACACCCAATTATAATATGTTCTTCCAGATGTCTGATATTAGTGCTTACAGTCCTCTCGTTACAAATAGTTATTATAATCTCCTGGGTGATTTAGGTTGTGTTGATGACTCTCTTGGGCGGCTAGAGCCGTCTTTGGATTCTTTAAGTGAAAGTTTTAACCTGCTAAGCCTATTGAATGTGAAGTATATTCTGGCCAAGAAGGATGTAGATGACAGCCGGTTAGAGTTGGTATATCGAGATGAGCAGATCAATGTATATAAGAATGAAGAATCATTGCCTCGTGCATTCTTTGTTTCAGATTACAAAGTAATTAATAATGAGGAACAAGCTCTTGAACTTTTGAAGAGTAAAAATTTCAGTCCAAAGGATGTTGTGGTGCTTGATGAAAAACCTGTTGGATTGGGTGAAATATCAACCGGTACCCATGACAGTGCCGTTATTGAGATCAGAAAATATTCACCACAAGAGATTATTCTAAATGTTACCACTCCATCGAGTGGTATTCTGGTTTTCAGTGATTTGTTCTACCCGGGATGGGAAGCTTCTGTTGATAGGGAAGAAACAAAAATCATGAAGGCAAATACTGCCTTGAGGGCGGTTGTGGTCCCTGAGGGCAAACATATTGTAAAGTTTGTATATGATCCAAGGCCTTTTAATATCGGATTAAGGTTTGGTTTTTGCACTCTTATTGGAATACCTATTATAATCCTTGTATCAAATATGACAGGGCGGAAGAAACATTAAGCTAGAATGCAATTACGCTTTTTATAGAGAAGAAGACAATGCCTTGATATGGGTTTACTTTAATGAAGGTATTATTTAATACAGAAGGTAACAAGTTTATTGGGATGGGTGCATTTTATGATTGTACAATTCTTGCTGAAAAGTTTAGAGAGAGATTTAATGCAAAGATAAAGTTTTTAATATCGCATGATTCGGAGAAAGTGGTTAAAAGTGTTCTTTTAAATGGATATGATGTTGAGAGAGTTGATATGAGAGAAACTGAAAAGTTTCTCAACTCTGTGAAGGAGTTTAAGCCAGACGTTGT
>CAJXCX010000080.1:0-4681 GCA_913051685.1 uncultured Spirochaetales bacterium | reverse complement strand
ATCTTACCATTGGAGGTATATAGGGTACCATTCCTTGCATTTCTAGTTGGTACAACGCAATCAAATATATCAACACCTTTCTCAACAGAATTAATTATGTCTTCTGGCTTTCCTATCCCCATAGAGTATCTCGGTTTATTAGTAGGCAAGAAGGAACAAACGTAATCGGTAATTTCATAAGTGGTATCTTGCCCTTCCCCTAAACCAAGACCACCAATTGCATAGCCATCAAAATCGATATCAAGCATATGATTGATTGAAAGCTTTCTTAAGTCTTTGTAAATTCCACCTTGAACAATCCCAAATAATTGGTTTTTTGTCTTTTTGGCCTTTTTTGATCTCAGAGCCCATTGTTGGGTTCGTTTAATCGAGCTAAGAATTCTTGAATACTCAGAATCAGATTTCGGACAGTCGTCTAATATCATCATAAGATCTGAGCCTAAAGACTCTTGAATTTCAATTGACAATTCTGGGGTTATCAGATTAGTTGAACCATCAATAAATGATTTGAAAGATACGCCTTCATCCTTAATCGTTGCAGAAGAAGATAGGCTAAAAATCTGAAAACCACCGCTATCAGTTAGGATAGTATCCTTCCAATTTAAAAAAGAGTGTAATCCTCCAAAATCTTTTATCTCTTTATGGCCAGGCCTTAAGAACAAATGGTAGGCATTAACTACTATCAAATTAAAGCCTATGGAGCTAAGAGCATCTATGCGCAAAGCTTTTGGTACACCGCCAGTACAAACAGGCATAAATACTGGGGTTTTAATTTCTCCTGACGAAGTTCGAAGAGTCCCCACCCTTGCATTTGAATTTGAATCTTTATATTTAACGATGAAAGACATGTCAACTTTATTGTATCAAGTCGAAGATTGAATAAAACCCTTTTCGTTTTTTCAACAATTCCCTACCCATAATCAATGCTCCACTAGCAAAAATTTCTCTATCTAGAGCTTCGTGAGTAATAAAAATATTTTCTTTGTTTCCATATGAAGCCAACGTGTGTTCTCCAACGACATCACCTTCTCTTTTGGAATCTATATTTATTTTAAATTTCCTATTAGCCGCTTCTAGAATTGTACTTTTGATTAATTTTGCAGTTCCACTTGGACTATCAATTTTACCTTTATGGTGCGTCTCGGATATTTCCATGTTTGTTGTTCTAAAATACGAAATATTTTCTTTTAAAATTTTTAAAACGATGTTGACTCCTACGCTCATGTTGTACGATTGTAAAATTGGTATTTTTTTTGATAAGGCCTGTAGTTTTTTTAACTGTGTACTTGTAAAACCAGTTGTACCAGTTACAAACGGTATTTTTAAATCGTGAGCTTGGTGTGCAATTTTTAGCGCTGAATTTGGTGTAGAAAAATCAACCACAAAATCCACTTTAAATTTGTCAATTGACTTTTCTATTGAGATATTCTTTAAAGAATATTTTTTTTTATCCTTACCAGAATACAAACTCGTACCTATTTTGCTATGTTGAGGATGTTCAAGCGCATAACGTATTTCAAAATCAGGACTGCTTCTACAAACATTCGCAATTGCCTGTCCCATTCTCCCACAGGCTCCGTTTAACAGTACAGTTCTTTTGTTTTTACCCATAAATAAAGCATAATACTTGTATTAAATTGTATTGCAAAGGTTTAGAGAGCATTAGATGACAAGAAGCATGACGGGTTTTTCCTCCGTATCAGGATCGTTACGTTTAATTAGTTTTGTCATACAGCTAAAATCTGAAAATAGTAAAAATTTAGAAATTTTAGTCAACGACGCATCTAACGATTTTAAGCTACATGAAGGAATTAAAAAACTAATGCGGCAGAATTTTAATCGGGGCAAAATCCGAATTTCAATCAGCACGGTCGCCGAAAAGGAATTTCTCAAGAAAAGAAGAGTGGATAATCGTTTGATTGAATTTTCAAAAATAGCTAAAAAACACAATCTGAATCCTTCCATCTCGCTTTCGGAATTGAACCAATTAGCAGATAAAGAGTTTCGCGATGTACAAAAGTCTTCTGTAATTCAAAAATATCAAATTGCTCTTGTCAAAAAAGGGATGAGAGAGTTGGTAAAAAATCAGACCCAGGAAGGCTCTAAGATGATAAAAGACATCAGAAAGAAAGTCGATAATATTCTAAAAATAAGCAATAAAATTAAGAGCCAGTCCGCAAAATCCAATCGCAAGATTAAAAGTAAGTACACAAAAGAATTACTAAAGAACTTCGATGATGATTCCGTGTACATTAAAAAAGAAATTGGCAACATGATAGAAAGAATCGATATAGAAGAAGAAATTTTAAGATTACATTCTCATTTACAAAAACTAAAGAAGATTTTACAAAGTACAAAACCTAAAGGGCTGATAATCGATTTTTATATGCAAGAAATAAACAGAGAAACTAATACCTTATCCTCTAAAAGTAAAGATTTGTTAATATCCGATTGTTCAATCAAGATTAAGAATGTATTAAATCAAATAAGAGAAATTGCCGCTAATATTGACTAGTCTACAATGACGAGGTCAGAGGTTATCACGTACAAGACATTCTTCCTTGAATAATTACTTGATGAAAATTGGTACCTGTATACGTTCCTGGCTTGTCTATGGAGTCTACAGATAGCATTGCAACTGAGCTCAAATGGTCGACCTTTTTTGTCAGGCAACACTATAGAATCAGGTCCTCCATAATACAAGAGATAAATTTGTCCATCTTTCGGTATTACATCATCAAAGTTTTTTTTGACGAACTTCTCAAGAAAATTCAGAACATCGCGAATTTTCCCTGTTGCTCTACTGATATACAAGTCTGGAGGGGCTGTTCCTAGCGCCAATTTTTCAAGTCTTGAATTGTGAATTTCAATTAAATCTTTACCTATTCTTCTTGCTATCTTTGGCTTTATCAAATGAAGAAATTCTGTTTTCTTTCTATTAGAATCTAGCAAGTCTATTTTGTTAATTAATTGATTATCTTTGCAAATTTGATCATATAACAACAAAGGTATTCCGGGGAATCCAGCGCCCGATCCAACATCCATTATGTGAAAACTATTCTTTAATGATTCATTTTCTATAAATTTCTCAAAACCTAATATCGAATCAACAAAATGTTTATTTATTATATCTTCAGGAGTTGTAATTCTAGTTAGGTTGTATTTTTTGTTTTCGGATACTAATAATTTCGCATATTCTTCTAAGGTCTCACCTAAAAAATCGCTATATAGAAGCTCGTTTCTTTCGAACTCTTTAATAATCAACCTTTGAAAATCGGAAGGCATTATATCGACTTACTCTCCTTCGTAAATATAAATCCCACGCCAAGAAGGATTAAAACAGAAGCAACTTGGAACATTGTAGCAAACCCCCAAAGCTCTGCGATGAATCCATAGAAGAATGTCATCAAATTTACTCCAATGCTAAATGATGAATTAAGTGCACCAAACAATCTCCCGGTTAGCGATTGGGGTTTGCCTGCAACTACAATAGAAGACAAGAAGGGGTACACAAGAGAATAAGTCAAAGAAAAAAGAACCGAGAACAATATTATATCGCTTTTGGAATCTATATAAGGTATAAAGAACAACGTCCCGGCAAAGAGTATGAGCATTAATAATATTTTGTTAAACAGATTCTGTGAGGAAAATTTATCAGAAAAAAATATTCTTACTAGAGAAACGACAACACTATAAGAAATAAAAAAGTAACCGACCGTTAAATTGTTATTCCTTAGAAACAAGGATAAAAAATTCATTACCACCCCAAAACCAGAAGCAAGTAAAAAGTTCGCAAATAAACAATTAAAAATCTTTTCTTCTTGTATAATTCTAAAAAAGCTTAAAAAATTAACGGTCGAATCTTTTTCGGAATCTTTTTCTTGAACAAACCAGATTAAAACCAATGACATTAATGAAAACATTGATGCATAGATAAAAAATTCTGTAAATCCGAATTGAATTATTATTTTTTCCGAGAAGAAGGGGCCTAAGATGTACGATATAATCGTAAACGAGCTAAAAAAGGAAAGTCCAATTTGTTTTTTATCGTTATCCAGATTATTTGATGCAATAGCCGAGGAAGAATTAAAGAAAATCGAGAAAGCGGCTCCTTGAATAATCCTTAACAAGACAATTAAAGCAAAATGGCTGATAAAGATAAAGCCAAGCGAGGACACTATCATTAGAGTTAATGCTATAAAACACAATGTCTTTTTGCCGTATTTGTCTATTAGAACAGAAGTGTAAGGAGTCAATAGAATTGAGGAGAAACCAAATGTAGACATTATTATGCCAATGTCTGATTTTGTATAACCCGTCTGATCCAGGAACAAAGGAAGTAAAAAGAAACATGAAAAATTTACAAAGAAAAAGCAATTGGAGAAAGTTGCAAGAAAAAAATTCTTGTTAAAATTATAACGTTTCATATTAATAGATATTAAACTAGCTTTGACAATAAACGACTACATGATATATTCAAGAGCAGCAAAGGGCCGTTAGCTCAGCATGGTAGAGCAACTCCCTTTTAAGGAGTGGGTCGCAGGTTCGAGTCCTGCACGGCTCACAAGTCCCCATCGTCTAGTTTGGTCTAGGACACCGCCCTTTCACGGCGAAAACAGGGGTTCAAATCCCCTTGGGGACGAAACATAAGGAGGGCAAAAATATGCCTAAAGGTAAAGTA
>CAJXCX010000079.1:0-4750 GCA_913051685.1 uncultured Spirochaetales bacterium | reverse complement strand
TTGAAAATTTTGAGAAAATGTCATCCGAAATTTTCAATAGTGGATTAGGGGCTTACATAGAAACAAAATACTCTTTCCTCTCAATGACCAAAAATTCTCGATATGTGAGCAAGAAGAAAGCCGTTAATCAAGAAGGAGAAAGGATAAAAATAACTCCCAAAAAGAAGAAATACTTGATGGTGTACCCCTTTATCAAAAAAGTTGATTGGTATTTGCTTTCAGGAAAAAAAAGACAGGAGATGATGTTCGAACATATTGATAGTGGTCGCAAATATCCTTCTGTGAGCATTAACACGTCATATTCTTTCGGAATTGATGATCAAGAGCAAATGGTTTCTTTTGAAACTGATTACCCTGAGGATTTTTTGGATCTCGTTGAGGAAATGAGATTTCAAAAAGCTAGGGCATATACAGAAAAAGATACGCCTATCATCACTTGTATTTATAAAGAATTCCGAGATTTAGTAAAACTTTTTTATTAGATTAAAAATTCACAATATCGTTATATATTGCAAATAGCATTAAAGTTATGAGTGCAGCAAAGCCAATCCTATTTGCAACGTTCAAGAATCTCGGATTTATTTTTCTTCTGGTTATCATCTCTATTGAGTTAAAGAAAATATGACCTCCATCTAATAATGGGATGGGGAGTAGATTAATGATTCCTAAATTAATACTTATTACAATCATAAATTGAAGTATAGAATTTATGCCTTTTTCCGCAGCTACTCCTGAATACTTAGCGATTGCGATAGGGCCCGCAAGAGAGCTTTTAATTTCTTCCAAGCTAGATTCAGAATCAAAAAGATTCGACAGAAGATGCATTATCCCATTAAAGATTAACTTTATAGATTTGATTGAGTCGACATACCCCTTGTGTAGTGATTCAAATAAAGCAAATTTCTGTTCTCTTAATTGGACAAGAGGGGTTATCCCTAGAAGTTTTTTTGATTTATCTTCAGAAAAAAGGACTTCTCTATAGAGTACGTCACCTTTTCTTTCGATTTTAATCTTAAACAAAGCCTCCTTGTTGTTTAAGGTCTCACTTATTTGATACCAACTAAAGATTTCTATTCCATTAATTTTTTTTATTTTATCAAACCTCTGCAAACCAATCTTGTCTGCTTTTGTTTGAGGTATTACTTGATCAACTATCGGAGGCTGTTCTGGAAAAACTTCATCCAAGATATATCTTTTTTCTTTTCCAGTGTTCTTAAAGTCTATTACATGGATTTTATTGCTTCTTAAAACTTCTATTTCTTGTCTCTTGTCTAGAAACTTAGTTCTTTCTTCCGATATCGAACGCCATGATTCTAGTTTTGAATTATTAATTCGTAATATGGTATCTCCCTTTTTAAAGAAAGATTCGTTGACCTCATTCTTATAGTAACCCACGACTGGAATTTCATCTAAAAATTTAGGTACCTCAATTCCAATCATGTAGATAATAGGAAAAAATAGGAATGGCACTATCAAGTTCATTAAAGGGCCAGCGAATAAAATTATTTGTTTTTTATAATTGGGGATATTCTTATAACTCCTTTCTTCCTTGATATCGAGATTTTGATTCTTGCTGGGTTCGTCTGATACCTCATTCTCTCCTTGCATCTTCACATATCCACCTAGCGGTAACAAAGACAAAGAATATTCCGTTTCTCCATAATAAAAGGAGAACATCTTAGGTCCAAAGCCTATAGAAAAAGCTTCAACTTTGACATTTGCCCATTTGGCGGCCAATAAGTGGCCAAGCTCATGAATGAAAATGAGAAAACTAATTATTAAAAGAAACGTAATTATGCTTGTCATGGCTATAACTATAACTTATTGACTATATCAAAAGCATCTTTAGATGCTACGACGTTGATTTTAAGTATTTCTTTAAGTGAATACTTAAATTTTGGACTATGTTTCTCCATCGTTTTTTCAATAATTTTCAGAATGTCCAAAAATTTTATTTTGTTATTTAAAAATTCCCCAACAGCAACAGAATTTGCTGCATTCATTACGGTTGGCATACTTCCACCTATTCTGATTGCTTTTCTTGCTAACTGTATGGCTTTGTAATCCTTCTCTTTTATAGGGATAAGCTCTATTGTTTTGCTTGGCTTGAAACGAAAACTATTATTAGTGTAACGAAAAGGATAATTTAACGAGTAACTAATTGGTATTCTCATATCATTGTGACTACCTGAAATCATATAGTTCCCGTCAACAAATTCTACGACTGCATGGATGTGACTTTCAAGATTAATAACAGGAGAAACAATTTTACCAGGTAAATCAAACATTATTGAAGCTTCAATGATTTCTATCGCCTTGTTCATCATGGTTGCTGAATCTATAGAAATTTTCTTACCCATGTTCCATGTCGGATGCTTAAGAGCGTCCTTTGGTTGTACATTCTTGAGTTCCGAATTCTTTTTATTAAAGAAGGGGCCACCAGAAGCAGTTATGTACAATTTTCTTATATTCTCTTTTGGCTCATTTCTAATTAATTGAAATAATGCTGAGTGTTCGCTATCTATTGGTATAATTTCACCACTAAATTTTTTTGAAATTCTAGATATTTCTCTTCCAAAAAGTAGATAAATCTCCTTACTTGCAATACACACTCTTTTCCCACGCTTTAACGATTCAATGGTTGGAGTTAGTGAATTAATTCCTGACGTTGAAGCAACAAGAATATCATTTTTAGGATCTTCGCCAATTTGTTTTAGGCCCTTCTCCCCAGAGTGTATTTTTATTCTCCTCAGCAAGGGGTTCTTCTTAAGGGCTATCTCGTCTTTCTTGTTTTGAACGCAAACAAAATTAGGTCCGAATTCTGAAATTTGTTTTAATAGTAGAGGGATATTTTTTACTGCAGATAGCGATTTAACTTTAAATCGACCTTCCTGCTCTTTGATAACTGAGAGTGTTTGTGTGCCTATAGAGCCGGTTGAACCTAATATCGCCACGTACCTTCGACGTTTATTCATTGGTAGGTCCACCAAATTTTCTATCAATTATCGAATATTGATTGATACAACTCTGAAAATCCAGTTGTGTAAATTCTGGCCATAGTTTCTCATGAACGATTATTTCGGAATATGCGGCATGCCATAATAAAAAGTTTGACAATCTCGATATCCCCCCTGTCCTAATTATTAGTTCGGGATCTGGCTGCTTAGAAGATAAGTATGTATTTTTCTTAAGAATAAATTCGTTGATATTGGTAAAGTCAAAATTCTCTTCATAGAGATTCTTTATTGCATCTATTATTTCTTCCCTACCGCCATAATTAATTGCAACGTTCACACACATGCCCTTGTTGTTTTTTGTTTTTTCGACTAATGTTGAAATTTTATCTATGATGGACGTATCAAGCTCATCTATTCTCCCTATTGGATTGAATTTCATTTTATATTTCATAAAAAAATTACTTTTCATATTAAAAAATTCTAAAAATAAAGTAAATAATGAATCGATTTCAACTTTGGATCTTGACCAATTTTGTGCAGAGAATGCATATAATGTCAAATATTTAATCCCTATCTTACTGGAGTAAATACAAATTTTTTCTGCGGTATCCAATCCTTTTTTGTGACCAACTATACTTTTTGAATTATTCTCTTTTGCCCATCGCCTATTGCCATCCATTATTATTGCGACATGCTCTGGAATGGCATTGTTCATTTCCATTCAACCCAACTCAAAGATTTAGCTATAATGACTATGGAGAAACTAATAAGATACAGACAAAGAAGAACAAAAATTGAGAAGGGGTATGCAACCATAGTGAACACAAGTAGGGATATCTTCTTGAATAGGTTCAGCTTCATCAGCTTTCCTGTTAGATAATCAAACCCTTCAAAAAATTTTCTTACAACTTCAAGCATATTGTCACCAAAAAACCCCTACTCGTTCCTTATGGCCCTTATTGGATCCATCCTTGATGCCTTAAATGCAGGATAAATACCAAAAAAGATTCCAATTAGGCCTGAAAAGATACAAGCTACAAAAATTGATTTCGTACTAATTATTGCGGGCCATCCAACAAAATTCGAGGCCATTTGGCTAAGGACGTATCCCAGAATTACTCCTATTATTCCGCCGATAAGAGAGAGAAGTGCTGCTTCCGATAAAAATTGAAACACTATATCTCTACTTTTTGCTCCTATCGTTATCCGTATGCCAATCTCCTTTGTCCTTTCCGTTACGGAAACTAACATTATATTCATTATTCCAATTCCGCCAACAACCAAAGATATTGATGCGATTGTTGACAATAAAGCCTTTAAAATCGTGGTGGTTTGTAAGATTTTTTTTGTAACAGCCTCGTATGAGACTAACTCGAAATTATCAAATTCATCCTTAAGTAAGCTCCTTCTTTCTCTAAGCATTCTCCTGATAGAATATTTGGTAAATTCTACATCCTCGGTAGTTGTTGAGGATATGATTATATTACTGATCCCATATAATTGTCCCTTATAGTCCCATCTATTGAGCGAGGTATATGGAATAAGTATAAAATCATCTTGGTCACGCCCTCCAGGGGTAAGTCCTTTTTCGGACAAGACACCTATTACTTTAAAAGAAATTCCATCGATTCTTACGAACTTGTCTACCGCTCTCAGTGCACCAAAAAAGCGTTTATTTACGGAAGCACCTAAAACACATACCTTGGCACCATCTTGAACATCAATTCTATTAATAAAGGATCCTTCATCGGTTGCCCAATCATTGATTTGAGCAAAATCTTCATTGCTTCCAA
>CAJXCX010000078.1:0-4818 GCA_913051685.1 uncultured Spirochaetales bacterium | reverse complement strand
TTAATTCCCATAAAGGTATATTCAAAAAAAAGCCTAATCAAGTTTGAAATTGGTCTTGGAAAGGGCAAAAAACTTTACGATAAAAGGACTGATTTGAAAAAAAGAGACTTAAAGAGAGAACTTGATAGATCTTTTAAGAATAAAACTAGTATTTAAGTTTTTTTTAGAATATCCTAGAATAAGTAATTATTGGGGGCGATTTGGTTTCGACGAAAATTCTGCGTTTAGACGTGGCATGTCGAGAGCTAACTCGTTAAACTGGCAAAAGCACGATAAGTGCCGAACCAATCAATCAACTTGCTGCCTAAATAGTGTAGCAACATTGAATTGAGTTTTGCTCATAGAGCTTTTTTCAATGTCATTTATATGAGCCTGAAAAAAAATATCTTCCCTATATTTTTTTCAGTAATTAGGGGAATCGAGGTGTTTTTTGTTGTTTAGCTCAAAAAGTACTTTTAAAAACAATGCTAAAATAAGCATGTAGAAGCTCTATCTAGCTCATTTTCGGACCTGGGTTCGATTCCCAGCGCCTCCACAGAATTATTTAAAGAACATAAAAGTTGATAATTGTGCAAAAAATATTAATAGGTACAAACAATAAAGGGAAAATCAGAGAATACGAGATTCTTTTTAAAGGCATTTTTCGTCCTATCCCCCTTAATTACCTAGGATTACATCTTGATGTTAATGAAGATGGTTCATCCTACGAAGAAAATGCACTTATTAAGCTAAAATATCTCAAGGACAAATCACCCTTTCCAGTTATTACAGATGATTCTGGACTCGAAGTAACTTCGTTAAACAACGAGCCCGGTATTTTTTCAGCTAGATACTCAGGAAAAAATTCTTCAGATGAAAGAAATATTAACAAATTACTAGGAAAGATGAAGAGCCTAATGGCGTCTTCGGATACGATAGGAATTGATGGGAAGGTAAAAATAGATAGATCAGCACGATTTGTTTGCTCAATTGCGTATTTTGACTCCGAGAACTCTGATGAGATTATAACTTCTTATGGAGAATGCCACGGATTAATAGTGGACGAGGGAAGGGGGTATAATGGTTTTGGTTATGATCCAGTATTCTATATTGAGGAGCTATCCAAGACGTTTGCTGAATTGTCTATAAATCAAAAAAGCCTCATAAGTCATAGATCTCAAGCTGTAAGCGATTTGTTAAGACAATTAAACATTTAATTTGTAAATATATAAATATTTAAATATTATAAGATAAGGTTTATGCGCAAGAAATCGACCAAGTATATCTTTGTTACCGGTGGGGTTATGTCCTCTCTAGGTAAGGGTCTCGCTAGTGCAGCCATTGGCGCCCTACTTGAAGCTAGAGGAATCAAGATTTCTATGCAGAAGTTGGATCCATATATAAACATTGACCCCGGAACAATGAATCCGTATCAACACGGTGAGGTCTATGTTACTGATGATGGAGCCGAAACAGATTTGGACTTAGGCCATTATGAAAGATTTACGGATGTTCTTTTGTCAAAGAGTAGCAATGTCACCACTGGAAAAGTTTACAACGAAGTCATATCTAGGGAAAGAAGAGGCGACTATTTAGGGGAAACTGTTCAAGTCATACCACATATAACCGATGAAATCATTAAAAGGATTTTTGCTCTCGAAGGCAAAGGCGACGTATGCATAGTGGAAGTTGGGGGCACCGTTGGGGACATAGAAAGCCTACCTTTTTTAGAGTCAATTAGACAAATAAGATCTCAATTAGGCAAAGAAAATGCAATCTTTGTTCATCTTACATATGTTCCATATTTGTCTACCGCTGGCGAATTAAAGACCAAACCGACTCAACATAGCGTTAAGGGTTTGCTAGAAATAGGTATACAGCCCGATATTTTATTGTGCAGAACAGATAGATTTCTTTCTAACGATTTAAAAAAGAAAATAGCTCTATTTTGTAATTTGAATGTGGAGTCAGTTATAACAGCGAAAGATGTTGAAATAATTTACGAGGTCCCGCTAATTTTTCACAAAGAAGGACTGGATCATATAATCCTAGAGACTTTAAAAATGTGGACTAAAGAACCAGATTTTTCTAAGTGGGAGAGTGTGGTTTCTAAAATAAAAAGACTTAATAAGCCTTTAAAGCCTGGTGTTAAACAAAAAACTACTTCAATTGGGGTTGTCGGTAAGTATATTGAACATAAAGATGCCTACAAGAGTCTTCACGAGGCATTAAGTCATGCGGCATTTGATAACAATGTGAGACTGAGCATACAATATGTTGACTCGGAAGACTTAGAAAAGGAATCTTCTAAGAAATTGTTAGGATCATGCGATGGAATACTAGTCCCCGGGGGCTTTGGAGATCGAGGTTTTGAGGGGAAAATCTCCGCAATCAAATATGCCAGAGAAAATAACATTCCATTTTTTGGTATATGCTTAGGGCTACAAATGGCAGTTGTAGAATATGCAAGGAACGTATGTAATATCAAAGACGCTGCGTCTATAGAATCTACAAAGAAATCTGATAATTACGTAATAGATCTTATGCCTGATCAGAAAAAATTAGATACGAAAGGTGGAAATATGAGGCTAGGTAAATACCCATGTGAATTGAAGAAGGGTTCTAAGATTTATTCTGCATACAAGAAAAATAAGATTTCAGAACGACACAGGCACCGTTACGAAGTCAATCCTCGATACCATTCTATCCTAAGTAAAAATGGATTAGTTTTAAGTGGGATGTCACCAAATGGCAAATTAGTAGAAACAATTGAATTAAAAAAACATCGATGGTTTGTTGGATGCCAGTTTCATCCAGAATTCAAGTCGAAACCATTCCGTTCACACCCTTTATTTAGAGACTTTATCAAGGCCTCGCTTAACAAAACTTGATGAATCGCACTAAGAAAAAGCCTATATTGGCAATAATTAATTCAAAATTGCACATCGTCTCAGGAGTATATTTCGATAAGAAAAAAAGAAGTTTTTATATACAACAAGGTACTTCAGAGTCCGAAATTAAATTGTCGCTAAACAGTGTCCTGATAGACGATCTTTCTTTTTTAGAATCTAACGAAGAGGTGATTTCCCTGGAATCATTACGAGAATTCTGGAATATGTTAATTGAAAAAAGCAATATTTATAAAATATCAGATTTTATCTTGCAAGCAATCAAATTTTATAATATTAACTCGATTACTTCGTTGCAAGTTTTTATAGATTTGTTCAACAAGGAATTTGCTTTTTTTAAAATTATCAACCAAGATAAGATTTATCTTAATTCTCGAGATATAGTACAAAAAATACAAGACGATATAAATGAGAAGAGAAAAATCAATGATTTATCTAGAGAGTTTGTTGATAATTTAGTATCGGGCAAAAGAATTACAAAGAAGAAATTCACCAATCAAATATCTCAAATTCGCTCTTATTTGTTGGGCACCTCGGGTTACCAAAAATCGTTTATATTATCGATAAAAGAAAGTATGAATCTAGTCTCTGACGACGAAATCCTGGATTGGAGTAAGGAGCTAAATTTTTTCGATCAAACCTTTGAACCATTCTATATCAAGAACAAAATCAATAATTCTTTTCTTTACAATCAATTAGACACACAGCCAATCATCAAAACGGATAAAGCTATTTTGGCGTTCACGATAGATGATGAATCAACTTATGATTATGATGATGCTATAACAATTGAAAAAGTCGGTAATCGATATGTCCTCTACATCCACATAACTAACTTTTCCGATTATTTCGATTACGAATCTATATACGACGAAGAAGCACGAAATAGGTTGAATACAATATATGCCCCGTTTTGTAATTTTGATTTATATAGCAAGAACATTGTTAATCAAATAGCTCTAAAGGAAGGTGAAATTAGAGAAGTAATATCTGTCAGATTTGATATTTCTGATTACAATGTAGATAGCTATGAAGTTGCAAGTAATTTTATTAAAATAAAGAAAAATTATTCCTACAAGGAATTTGATAAACTTCTTGATACAAACATTGATTTTAAATTTTTAAATATTTTTACGCAGAACTTAAATAAGGCAAGAATCAAGAAAGCAGACTTTGAATTTCTTAATCCAGAGATATCAATATCGTGCGATAAGAAAAACATGTTGTTCGCTAAAACAACCAATGCTTATACTTCTTCAAGAATTGTATCGGAATTGATGATTCTTGCGAATAGCTCGATTTCGGAATATATGCTCAAAAATTCAATTCCATCAATTTACAGGTCCCAAGACGAATCTCCTAATCTTGAAATGGCGAACATACACGGCAATCCTGATTTTAGTTTTTATAAAAATATAACCCCCCTTGTTATTTCAACGAATCCAAAACCTCACCATGGACTGGGTGTGGATATATATTCTCAAGGTACATCACCTATTAGAAGGTATCATGATTCAATAATCATGAGACAATTGAACCATTTCTTAAAAAAACAGGATGTATTATTCTCTAAAAACATGATAGATCAGATGCTTAACGACACTCTACGGTTAGTTCAAGTGAGTAAAATAAAATTCAAGAATGTTCATAAATTCTGGGTTCTGAGGCTTATAAAGCAGAACAAGATTGATCAATTAGAAGGGTATATATATTCAGATCTTAAGGATAGATATGTCATCTTCTTTAATCAATATAATATTTTTGATGCAATAGCTAAAGAGAATTGTAAACGAAGTTATGGTCAAAATGATAAAATTAGAATTACTTATAAATCTATTGATGCAAACGCACTTATGCTTCAGAACCTAGAAGAAGTTCTTTAATTGTTTTGAGCTTTTACAAATGGATGATTTGCTTTTTTAATCCTTTA
>CAJXCX010000077.1:0-4833 GCA_913051685.1 uncultured Spirochaetales bacterium | reverse complement strand
AAGAAATTTAAAAACGAGCCAAATTGTCACTCTAATACCTGGAGATGGAATAGGGCCTGAGGTTATTTCTGCTACACGAAAAATAATTGATACTTTCGATATGGGAATAAACTGGGATATAATCCAAGAACCTTTCGACGAGAAAAAAAATAAAATATCAAAAGAACTTGAAAACTCTCTGACGAAAAATAGGATTGCTTTAAAAGGCCCACTCACTACTCCTATTGGAAAAGGTTTTAGAAGTATAAATGTTGCGATAAGAAAGAGATTCGAGCTCTTTGTAAACTTTAGACCTATCAGAAATTTTGAAGGTTTTAAGAGCAATTATAGAGATGTAGATATAGTAATTCTTCGAGAAAATACGGAGGACCTATATGCTGGTAAAGAAATCGAAATCGCAAAAGGAATTATGCAATCTATTAAGATTATAACAAGAAGCGCAAGCGATAGGGTTGCCAAATATGCATTTAGATATGCTTCGAGGAATGGAAGAAAAAAAATAACGGTATTTCACAAAGCCAATATAATGAAGCTTACTGATGGGTTGTTCTTAGAGCGTGCAAGAATTGTAGCAAAGAAATATCCGGAGATAGAATATGAGGAAACAATTGTCGATAATGGATGTATGCAGCTAGTAATGAATCCTAATAAGTTTGATTTGATTTTAACAGAGAACTTATACGGGGACATAGTCTCGGATCTTTGCGCGGGACTTGTTGGTGGACTGGGTGCTGCACCTGGCGCAAACCTTGGTAAAAACTATGCAGTTTTTGAACCTGCACATGGTACTGCTCCAGATATTGCGGGAAAAGGTATTGCAAATCCTTTGGCCACTATACTTTCCGCCATTATGATGCTTAAACATATAGGGAAATCTTCATTTGCGGTGGCGCTTGAGCAAGCGGTAATCCAAACGTTATCGAAAGCGAGAAATAGAACAAAAGATATGGGTGGGGCACTTAAGACGAATGAATTCGCAGATGAAATAATAAACAATGTAAAGGACGAGCTTATATAGTGTTTTTACGAAAAGTTCTAAGCAAAGAATACGCTAGTGCTGTAATTAAAACTAGTTGTGGAATTGTTGTTTCAAGAGTTGGATAAATTCCTAAAACAGACCACTTTGGAATAGGGATGAGAGATGTTCCAATTATTCCAACTTCTTGTAGCTCTGTTATTCCATAGCCAAGAAAAGAAATAGAGAGGAAAAAAAGCATTATGCTTGTTGCAACGAAATAAAGTCTTAGATTAATTACGAGAGACATTTTTAGGATTAAGTAAGAAATTATTGATACTGCAACAAGTCCTACCATGAATCCAAACGAAATACTGTCCACATCAAATTGCATCAATAGTGCTTCATAAAAAAGTATTGTTTCAAAAACTTCCCTATACACTGCAAAGAATACAACCATAAAAAGAGTTGCTAAATCCTTCTTGGAAATAGCACATTTGACCTTAGACTCTATGTATTCTTTCCATTTATTAGCTTCAGCTTTGGATGCAAACCATACGGCCACTTGGAATAAAACGAGTGAGGCAATTATGCTCGTGACTCCTTCAACAATTTCCGCATTTGCTGCGGTTAAAGTAAAAAGATAATTTGCGGCTACGAAGGTTAATCCACCAACTAGCAAAGCAGCAATCCATGCATAGTTAATTATTCTTTTTGCAGGATGCTCACCGATTTGATTAAGATAACCATAAATGGCGGCTATAACTAAAACTGCCTCGAGAGACTCTCTAAAGATAACCGTAAAGGAAGCTAAAAACGCAGTGCTCATAACAATAATATTGTGGATATTGAATATCCAGCATAAATACTAACAAATCATATGTTCAGGTCAAGAGCTATTTTTCTATACCCATTTTCCGGAACATTGCTAGATCATCCACTATATGCTTTAGCCAATAATCTACTTCTTTGCTGTCTATTTTGTTGGACTTGCTCTTCTCTACATATTTTTTTAATAAGATATCCAAATCGCCTGCAATATCATTCTTGGCTATCTTGTTTTCTATCTTCATCGCCTTGAGTTTAATCCGATTTAATGATGATTCGAGCTTCTCTTTGTCAATTTTCTCATTGGTGGAGAGTTCCGATCTTAACAGAGCAACCTCGTCTTCTAGTGGTTTAAAATCAGCAAGACTATTAACTGTAAAAGCAGCAAATAGTAAAACAACTATAAAAGTATATTTCATTTATATGTCACCTCTTCTTTTTGGTTTTTTAGAAAGATGGATTGGGTAATTATAATTATAAGTAAAAGAAGGAATACCTGTTCCACAATCATCGAGGTTACTTTTAAAAGGGAAAAGCTACTTGAAACATATCTTACAAGCCAACTTGAAGATATGTCGAGTAGGCACGAAGTAAAAGAAATAATAATAATTAATACTTTGTGGCTATTTTTCAAATTGCTAAAAAGCATCAAATGATTTAGCGTCATGAGGATGATGCCCATAGCGAAAAGATGAAAATGCGTTTCCTCTACTAGGGAACCATAGCTTTTTGGTTCTCTAAATACATCTGGATTTCCTAAATAGTATTCAATTACAGATGAAGGAGTGAACCCTATTTTGTACATAAAAAGGAAGTTCGTAATTATCAAACCTATAAAGAAAATAAGTGCAAAAAAGATGATTAGCTTTAAGGCACTATTCTTATTTAAATCTTTTGTAACGAAAAAGCGCATATTCTATTCTTTTACATAATAACCTAATTATAAATATAGTTATAAAGACTCAAAGTCCTTCGTATTGCTTTTGTGGTCTCATTGTAAGATATTGTAGCGCCTGAAACGTGTGCAATATCTTTTCTCGGTACCAATTTGTTTTTCAGGGTTTTTCCTACGAATTGATTAAGCCATTTCTTGGACATAATATACTCGTCGGGTTCGTAAAACGCTAAAATCTCCGTACTCGATATTTTCCCCTTGTTGTCAAACACAACAAAGATTGTCTGTGTCCTGCTTCTTAGGATGTGCGTTTCCATAATAGCTGTATTTAATCTTCTACTGCCCTTGTAAACCTCATAGTAGGTGTAGATTTTAGTTGCAAAATTCGATTTTGATTCGTTTTCCAACAAGTTGATTGCGCCATCTGTTAGGAATAAAGTCTTCTTTCTAATTTTATGGTCGGGAAAATACAAATCTAAAGCCTCAGGAATCTTCATCAATACTTTTGAGTGTGCACCTATGGACATCAAGAAAAAAAATACAATTAAAAAATATCTAATCATCACCAGCTCAACGATTGTAAATAATTTAACCAAAAAACACTTAAGGTTCCATGGTTTGAATCGCTGCAATTAAGGAATGTGTACGGAACCTTGAGTGTTCATTGGGTGAATTAAGAATTAAAATACATAACCTAGACCTAGATTAAGCAATCTAGAATCTCCATTTGCGCCCCCGTCAGTGTATCTTGTATAGTCAGCCTTGATAACAACGTTGTAAATTGGTTTGATTGAGATACCAGTGGTGTGATATTCAGTCTGATAATCTACATTTCTTGTTGCGGAGGAATCAACGTCATCATGAAAATCCAAGAACTCGTATCTAAAGAAAGGAGCAATGTACCAAGATGTATTCATATATTTACCCATATCTTTAGCGATCTCATAGTAATAACCAACTTGTTTTTTTCCAAACTTAGTATTGGCGGCTCCAGTCAAAGTGTTATTTAATCTTGTTATATGACGAAATCGGTTTTCATGATATAGAGCGGCATATTCGAAGCCATACATTTCACCTTTTGTGAAAGCGCTAATCATTCTAACGCCTGTTCGAGCATCGTTAACTTTATAGTTTGTTACGCCACTGCTAGGGTTTATGTTTCCGTCGTAAATTGAGAATCCAATCATAGTCTTGTCGTTAATATTGTATTGAGCTCTTCCAATTGTAGCCCACTCATTAGATACAGTTTCGCTACCTTTACCACGAAAATCTCTCATTCCGGCACCAGTTTTACTTGCACCAGGATATTTCCAAGATGTTACATAGTACAACTTGTAATCAATTTTCTTGTCTAAAAGCGACCCAAAAAGGCCTGCACCGTTCTCTCTTGACGTAGTAGGAATAATTTTGTTCTCTACCCATGGTCTGTAGACACCATGAAAAAGAATCGGTTCATGCTGTTCGTTGATGATTCCAAGTGGGAGTAGTAAGAGGCCGGCCCTAGCACCAAGTTTCCCATCAGTTGCTTTAGGTAAATAATCAACATATGCGAACTCTAAGTAAGATTCGTTTCCATGTTCCATTTCGATTTCGGTGTTTAGTGACCATTCATCATCAAATTTATATCCTACATAAAGAATTCCTCTATATGCGTCTGATTGATCGTAGTTGTCACCGGCCAAATAGCTTTTGTTTACTATTTCACCATAACCACCTATCGCTAGGCCTTGCGCTGTGTTGTAGACTTTCGAAGCTGCCGGTCCAAATCCATTTTGCGAACCTAGTTCCCCACCAAACAACTCTTGGTTTTTAAGTTTTTCTATTTCTTCAGCTAATATGTCAATTTTTTGACTTGTAGAAGCATTAGAAAACTCTGCGCTCTCCTTAGAGAACGAGGTAATGCTAGGCATTAGAAAAATTGTAAAAACCAGAATAAAGATTTTTATTTTGTAGTCCATTGTCTCCTCCTTGCTATTCTGGATGTACCATATCCAGAATATCCAGGTTAAATTTATGTTATTTTAGGATAAAGTCAAGAGGGGGGTATGAAATTTTAATTAGATTGGATATTTTGAAATACAACTTCTATGTTGCCCAAATTATCTTTAACTAATATTAACGCATTTAAGTCATCTAAATTATTTAACTTTTTTAT
>CAJXCX010000076.1:0-4897 GCA_913051685.1 uncultured Spirochaetales bacterium | reverse complement strand
TTCTAAAAGCAAATCAAACCTACCCGATCTCAACAAAGATTTATCAATTGAATGGATTTTGTTCGTTGCCGCCAAAACAATTACATTGCTCAAATCCTTAAAGCCATCAATCTCAAGAAGAAATTGGCTTAACACTCTATGGCTTGTCGCGATTGTGGAATCTTTTTCAAAGCTGATAGAGCAAATTGAATCGATTTCATCAAAAAACAAAATCGATGGTGATACTTGCCTAGCTTTGTAAAAAAAGTCTCTGACGAGCTGTTCCGACTCTCCAAGATATTTCGATATAAGTTCAGGACCTTTTACCGAAATAAAACTTAATCCACTTATATTGGCTAAAGCTTTTGCCAACATGGTCTTCCCCGTACCTGGGGGGCCATATAGCATAATACCTTTGGGCATCTTCACACTTTTTTTTGTATCCTTAATTGGATTAATAACAACATTTTCGAGAGTTTTCTTTACTTTGGTCAAGCCTCCTATCTCTTGCCAAGTTACTTTTGGTGTCTCGACAAAAATTTCTCTTATTGCTGAAGGTTTAATATTCTTAAGCGCCTCCATGAAATCTCCATATGAAACAGTAATCGAATCAAGAATTTCGTAGTCTATAACGTCTTTCTTTGTTACTTCCCGTATCGAAAAAAGAGCGGCATCTTTACATAACATCTCTATATCAGCACCAACAAAGCCCGATGTAATATTTGCAACTGATTCTAAATCCACATCTTTATCCAAGGGCATACCTCGAGTGTGAATTTCAAGTATCTCTTTTCTTCCAAGGGCGTTTGGTGGGTCTAGTGCGATTTCCTTATCGAACCTACCTGGTCTTCTTAGTGCCGAATCTATCAAATTGGGCATATTTGTAGCTGCAAGAACTACAACTCTACCTCTATCTTGTAATCCATCCATTAAAGCTAAAAGTTGTCCAACTATCCTTTTTTCAACTTCCCCCTGGACTCGATCTCTTTTTGGCGCAAGCGCATCTATTTCATCTATGAAAATAATCGATGGTTGATTATCAGAGGCATTTTGAAATATATCTCTTAATAAGGCCTCACTTTCACCGTAGAATTTTCTAACTATTTCAGGGCCGTTTACTAATTTAAAATTAACACCACACTCTTGAGCCACCGCACGAGCCAAAAGCGTTTTCCCAGTACCAGGAGGACCAACTAGCAATATGCCCTTCGGCGGTTCAATCCCTAATCTCGAAAAAATTTCAGGGTGTTTTAATGGTAACCCAATTAAGTCTTTAACGTTTTTTAATTGTTCCTTTAGGCCACCAACATCATCATAAGTCGTAATCTTTTTATGTGATTCAGATTGTTCAAGTCTCTTGATTTCAATGATTGTTTTTGAATTAACAACAGAAGGAGGTGAGGGGCTAGTCGAAAGGACTTTGAATTCCTCGGATTTAGCACCTGGGAGCCTAACAACTAATTTATCTCCAGAAGTCACAACATAACCATCGAGTTTAGGTAATAAAATTTTTGTATCATTTAGAAAAAGTAAAGATTTTGTATTGGTAGGGCTAAGAACAATTTTATTCGTATTTAATGATTTTATCTTTTTCAAGGTTACTTTGTCGTTAATTGTCGATTGGATATTTTGTCTTGTAATCCCGTCAATTTTTATTGAATCAAGATGTTCATTCTTGCCAGAATTAATTGGCATAATCCTAATAGCTGATCTTCTTTGGCCACAAATTTCGACAATATCTAGCGGTGCTACGCCCAATTGCGACATTTTGATACTAGAAATTCTGGCAAAGCCTTTTCCTGCATCTTTGACTCCTAAATCTTCAATCGTCAAATCTATTACCATATTTCATTAGATTACCAATGAGTTATAATAGTTCAAGCCATTAATGCAATTTGTAATAAAAAATGAAATTAAATTTTATTTCTCTTAAAAATTTTAGAAATTATTCGGCAACCAAAATGAACCTAAATCCTAGAATTAATATTTTCTTAGGTAATAATGGTCAAGGCAAAACTAACCTGCTTGAAGCTGTGTGGACCCTGATGAACGGACAGACTTTTAAGAATTCAAAATCAAGAGATTTAATGAAATTCAATGAAAACTCTCTTGAGATAAATGGAGAGATTTCTGACAAATCCCATACAAATCATATCAAATTTTCAATTCTTAATGATAAAAAAAAGTTTGAACTTAATGGTAAGAAAATTAATAGTAAAAGTAGGGTAAAAAAACTAATATCTACAGTTATTTTTGATAAAGATTTAAGTTACAATTTGGCACAATCTTTCAAGCCAAGACGAGATTGTCTGGATTCAATTATTGCTAATCTCAGTAACGAATACAAAGTGTTGATAACAAATTACAATAAAGAGATTAAAAGAAAGAATGAAACTTTAAGGACAACAAAGAGTGATGAGGTTTTAGATTTTATTGATGAGCGATTAATCGAATTGTCAAATAAAGTTTCGCTAAATCGAAGATTATGGATATCAAGAATTATCGATATTACGAATCAGGTTATAAAAAAACTAGATAGTGACTTTATAATAAATCTCGATTTCAATAGTGATTCGATTGAAGTTGGTAAGCTTGAAAAAGCTTTGCGGGATAATCGAATGCGGGACAAGATGTTAGGAAATGCTTCAATTGGGTCTCATAAAGATAAAATTAGTTTCCTGGTAAAGAAAGCTGATATTTTTAATTTCGGATCCGAGGGAGAAAAAAAAACAGTTGCCTTAGCCATAAAGATATCAGAAATACTGATTTTAAAGAAAATTGAAGGTGATTTTCCTTTAATACTTATTGATGAAATTGGAAATGAGTTTGACGAAAAGAGGCTTAGATTTTTTTATAATTTTGTAACGAACATTAATACTCAGTGTTTTATAACGGCAACCAGTAAAAACTTATTAAGCAAACCGAACCAGGATTATACCTTGTTTTCGATTACAAATGGAGATTGTACAAAAATAAGTTAAATTAGTTCTATGCTAGAAAAACTCAAGGAAGATTTAAAAAAATCAATTATCGCAAAAGACAAAATAGCAGCAAATACTATTCGGGGGATACTTGCCGCTATTAGCAATCAGAAAGAAAAAACATCCGGCAACACTAAAGATATAATCAGGATAATTCAGAAAGAGATAAAAAAAAGACGAGAAGCTATAGCCATGTATGGTAAAAACAACAGGAATGATTTGAAACAAATTGAAGAAAGCGAACTTAAAATACTTTTAAGCTATATGCCAAAACAAATGCCTGAGGGAGAAGTGAAAAGAGAAATTATGAAAATTTATACGAACCTAAGTTCAAACAAAGAAACCAGCATTGGGGAGTTAATAAGAGAATCTATTGACGCACTATCTTCTGATTCTGACAATGCAACTATCAGTAGAATCGCAAAGGAAGTTCTTCAAAGCAAATAACGCAAAGGTGTCAACAGGGAGGGTTGTTGTAATATAATGGAATGGAACTTAAACGACTTATATACTGGAATCAATTCGAAGAAGATTAAAACTGATTTTAATAAGCTTGAAAAAGCAGCTATAAGATTTAATAAGACATATAGAAAGAAAATCAATGACAAAACATCTCCTCGGCTCATATTACAATCAATTACAGAGCTAGAGAAAATATATGAAGGCCTTGGCAAACTTTCATCCTACGCTTCATTATTATTTGCTACAGATACAAACAATGAAAAAATATCCAAATTTTATCAAGGGACAAGCGAAAAAGTAGCGTCTATTAGGAAAAATTTACTTTTCTTTTTTCTCGATTGGAATAAAATAAAAGAGAAAAATGCAAAAAGAATATACACCTCCCCTATACTAAAACATTATTCACATTTACTAAAATCTGAGAGAAAATACAAGAATTTCATGCTCAGCGAACCTGAAGAAAGGATTCTTGATCAAAAATCACTTACATCATCAAAAGCATTTAACAGACTTTTTGATCAGACATTAAATAATATTGATTTCCATATAAAAATCAATAAAAGAAATAGGACTCTTACCGAGACTGAAATACTTACATTGCTATATGACCCCAATAGGCCCGTTAGATTTAAAGCCGCAGAATCTCTAACTAAAGGCTTAAAATCTGAAAGAAAGCTTTTGACGTTTATATTGAATCAAATTCTTAGTGACTCAAAAATTACAAATGATTTGAGAGGATACAAAGAACCTATCGAATCAAGAAACTTGTCAAACGAAATATCCGATAAAACCGTACGCGCTTTGATAGAAACATGCAACAAGCATAACTTGATAGCGCAAAGATACTACAAGTTAAAGAGCAAGCTATTAAAAATCAAGAATTTTAAAGATTATGACAGGTATGCTCCTCTGGGCCATTCATCAAAAAAATACTCTTTCAATGATGCAAAAAAAATTATTCTGGAATCTTTTGAGGAATTCTCACCCAGAATGCGTAGAATCGCATCATTCTTCTTTGAAAAAAAATGGATAGATTATTCATTAAGAAGTGGTAAACGAGGCGGAGCATTTAGTCATTCTTGTGTTCCTTCGGTACATCCCTACATTTTGGTTAATTTTACCGGGAAGACAAGGGACGTTATGACTCTTGCTCATGAACTTGGTCACGGTATTCATCAGTATCTTTCAAGAAGAAATGGGTATTTTCAACAAAACACCCCTTTGACAACCGCAGAAACCGCGAGCGTGTTCGCTGAAATGCTTGTTTTTGACAAGCTACTTTCAAAAGAAAAAAGAAATCGGGAGAAATTGTATATAATTTGCTCCAAGCTTGAAGACATTTTTGCTACAGTTTTTAGACAAATTGTAATGACAAACTTTGAATTGGAAATTCATCAAAAAAGAAAAGATTCTGGAGAGCTATCCTCAATTGAGTTTGATTCGGCATGGACTAAAGCGAACAAGAAAATGTTTGG
>CAJXCX010000075.1:0-4941 GCA_913051685.1 uncultured Spirochaetales bacterium | reverse complement strand
GTAGGGCTTAGCGAAGAAATATACAATTTCCTTCTTGATGCAAAAATCGATGTTGCAATTGATGATAGACTTGAGAGTCCAGGAGTCAAATTTAAGGACGCAGAACTTCTAGGGATACCATACCAAGTTGTGGTTGGACCCAAGTCACTTGCAAATAATGCAATAGAATTTAAAGATAGATTCATGGGAGTCGGTGAAGAAATAAAAAGAAATGATTACAAAATAATTAAAGAGAAGATAAATGAAACACCTTGATAACTTAATTCTAGCCCTGGACACACCTGACCTAGAAGAGATTAAATTGCTTCTTGATGAACTTGTCCCACCTCTGAATTTTGTCAAAATCGGTCCAGTAGCTTTCTTGCCTAATTCATTGGAGTTGATAAATCTCTTAAAGGAAAGAGATCTTTCGGTTATGTTTGATTTTAAATTTTTCGATATTCCTACAACAATTACGAACTCATTAGGTTTCCTTTTTGATATAAATACAAAAATATTTACTATACATTCTCTAGTGGGGCCTAGAACAATTAGCACCGTTCTGAGTAAGTTGAAAAAAATTGAGGAAGAAAAAAATCAAGATAGACCAGAAATTTTTGGTGTTACCGTACTAACAAGCTTTGATGATTCTGAATTGAACTCCGTTGGTCTCAATGGCAATGTTGCGGACAATGTATTAAGACTTGCTGAACAATCAATCAAAGCTGGAGTGGATGGAATTGTTTGTTCTGGTGATGAGATAGAGCTAATAAGAAACAATTTCTCTGATGCGGTAAAGATTTTAGTCCCTGGGGTAAGACTAGAGTCAGGTAATGATGATCAGAGAAGAGTGGTATCGCCCAAAGAAGCTATACGTAGAGGTGCTGACTTTATCGTCCTTGGTAGAACCTTGACGAATACAAAAGATAGAAAGAAGCGCATTAATGATATCGTTGATACTTTAGGATATAATTAGATTTTCATATAGGAAGTAGTTACATTGGGAATAAATACTGACGTTATAGGATATAAAACTCAGAAAAAAACTGTTACGATTGATGAGGAATCCGTAAAAAACTATCTTGAAGCAATAAATTCTGTTAATCCATTCTATTTGCAATCTAAATATGCCCCACCAATGTTTAATGTGGCTCTAGAAATAGCACATATACAAGAACTCTGGGAACTGGAAAAGTTACACGGTTCAAAAGAAGAAGCTGAAAAAAACGTCTTGATGCTTGTCCACGGAGAACAAAAAATGATTTTTAAAAGACTCTTAAAGTGTGGAGAAGAAATCACCACTCATTCGTTAATTGAAGATGTCCAGAACAAGGGTAGACATTATATTATTTTTTTAAAATCTATCCATGAAGACGGTGATTCAAAGGAAGTAGGGCTATCCTATTGGACTTTATTTATTCGAGCAGAGGATTCTAAATTGCAGAAAAATACTTCTAAAAAAGAATCAAAACCAAAACCTCAAACTGAGGTTGAAGAGAAAAAATTTGTATTAGATAAAAATTTTCATATTCCTGATGGCATAACTTATAAATATGCGGAGGCTTCAGGAGACCGCAACAAAATACATATCGATTCAGAATATGCAAAAAAAGCTGGCCTGGAAGGTATAATCGTGCATGGATTGTGTACTATGGCAATGGTAATCGAGCAGATAACCGATAACTATCTCAAAGGATTGCCTGGAGAAATCAAAGATGTAAATCTTAGATTCTCTAGCCCCGTATGGCCAGAAGACGACCTCACCGTTCGAGGTTGGCTAAAAGATGATAAGGTTCCGACCCTTTCATTTGAAGTGAGTAGGCTCAATAGCAATACAAAAGTTATAAAAAGTGGACATTTAAATTTTGGACCAGAGCCGTAGACCATATTAAATTTTTTTAAATACTGTCTAGGCTTTCTTTTCTATTTTATTCTTGATTGTTAATTTAAAACCGTATCTATCCTCATATTTCTTCTCATCGTTGAATTTAATTCGAGAGATTTCAACCCTCTCCTCTTTGTTAACAACTTCGGATGCCTCACATTGTAATAAGCCATTCTCAATCTCAACTTCCACGTATCGATTTTTAAGTAGATTCTTATACCAAGAAGAACTTTTGTTTCTCCTGGTTAAGTAAAGAAAGCCATCTTTGCAAACAACCCTAAGCTTAATAGTGCTTAACTGATTAGAATCTCTTTTGACTGTGGAAACATTTGTTATAAAACTTAAAGGTAATCTTGTATCTAAAACCATGCAGTAATATATACTATAGCAGTATAGATATTGTTCGTTAAAAAATGGCTGATTTTATCGATAGTTTAAAAAATTATTTTCAAGAACGTGGTCTAAATATTGAAAAGCATAGCGCAGTTGCATTACGCCATGCTTTGGATATGCAAACAACTGGGAAAGAGGCACTGTTTGTATATATGAACAAAAATGGTGGCCCCACGAATAAAGGAATATTTATTTATGAAAAAGATTATGAATATGTGATACTCGGAAGTGTTTTTACCAATAACAAAAGAAATTTTAAACAATTGTTCGTTTTAACTCATAATCAATCCACAAATAAACTACTAGACAACACAAGTAATGAAATTGATGCAAACAATATAGTAGATGCTTTAGTTGGTTGGTTAAAACAATAAGTAGCTTAATGCAGCCCATCCAACCACAAAAAAAATGAATAAAAATATTCCAACAATATATGGAACAGCGGCTGACTCGTGGTCTTCGAGTTTGTACGTATCTATTAAATCTTTAAGTTTACCCATCCCGAATGTTATTATATATAAGTATCTCTGTATGTAAAAGTGAGTGTGTGTAAATACGATGATTGAATTTGAACAACCGATGTTTAGACCTCCTAGTGAGGCGAATAGTCTATTGGTTCAAGCAACGATAGGATGCTCTCATAACAACTGTACTTACTGTGCCATGTATAGACAATCAAACCAAAAGTTTCGTATGAGAAGCAAGAAGGACATTTTTCAAATAATCGAAGAGAATTCATCGTCAGGTCTTACAAGATCTTTTATTACTGATGGCAACGCCCTAGTTATGCCCTTTAATCTTTTGTCGGAGACCATCGAGAAAATTTATAGTTCCAATCCAAACATGGAAAGAGTGTCTTTGTACGGAAATGTGGGAGATATTTTAAGAAAAAGCGACGATGAATTAGCCGATTTAGCGTCTAAAGGTTTATCTATGGTTTATATTGGATTTGAGAGCGGAGATGATGTGACACTTGCAAGGATAAAAAAAGGTGCGAACAAAGAGGAAACAATTCTGTCAATGTTGAAACTCAAAAAAGCGGGAATCAAAGTTTCCGGAATGGTCCTATTGGGTGTGGGAGGAAAAGATAGGAGTTTTATTCATGCTTACGAAACAGCTGATATGTTATCACAAGGTGACCCGGATTACGTCGGCCTCCTATCACTACAAGTTAGACCTGATGCCCCAATATATGAGAGTTGGAAAAAAGGGGAATTCGAATTACCAGATAAATTTCAGCTTTTAAAAGAATTGGAAATTATCGCCGAAAATACAGATTTATCTAATGGTTATTTCTTTTCAAATCATATTTCTAATTATTTACCCATAAAGGCCATTTATCCTCGTGACAAAGAAGACATTGTACGAAAAATAAAAAAAATTATTTCAGAAAAATCTGAAGTTGAGTTAAGGTCAGAATATTATCGAGATATCATGAATCAATATTAAGAATTATCGAATAAATTTATATCAGTCGAGGTGAACGATATGAAACTAGCAATTACTTCTCCGATAAGAGGATGCAGCGTTGAAGAACTAAGGAATCTTGGCTCCCTTGCTGAGCAAGGCGGTTTTTACGCAATCTTTTCCCCCGAGGTTCCTATCTATAGCGCCATCTCTAATGCCCAGGTAATGGCGGAAGCGACAAAAAAAATTAAGGTAGGTACTTGGATAACCAATATTTACATGAGAGAGCCAATAATGTGTGCGGCCGAAGCCTTAACTGTTCAGGAATTATCCGAGGGGAGAATGATCTTGGGCTTAGGAGTTTCACATAAACCTGTTAATGATATTTTTGAAATCGATATGGGAGATCCATACGAAAAGACTAAAGACTACGTAACAAAAGTTAAGGCGTATGCTGACGGTAGCTCCGCTCAGTTGATAATAAAAAGGAACATAAGTCCTTTTGATATTCATATTGCTGGTTTAACAATCAAAACAGCTTCTCTGGCCGGGGAACTTGCAGATGGAATCATGCCTTATCTTGCGAGCAGGTCGCATCTGAAAGATCTATATGCGGCTGTGAATACTTCTCGTACTCAAAAAGATTCTACAAGTTTTGAATTCACAGCTGGGATGCCAACATTTCTTTCCGATGATGTCGATGCGGCACTGAAGGCAGCAAGACTAGGTGTTGGAAGACAAGCAAATCGACCATTTTACAAAAGAGTTTTAACAAATAGTGGGTTTGGCGACGTTGTTGACAAGATAGATTCTGGAACGCCAACAGAGGAAGCGCTAACTGAAGAATTCTTAAACGAGGTGTGTCTATATGGAAAACCAAAAGACTGCAGAAAAGTTCTAGACTCTTATTATAATGATGGAGCAACTTTGCCTATATTAACTCCTTTTAATGTAGGCGAGCAAGGCCCTTTGGATATGATGGACCAACTCTTACAATTGTTAGATTAATGAAGTAAACTTACTATTAATATCTTAAGGAGGTGCTAGATATGGATATTTCTGTTACAACGCCTGTGTTTGGCTGTTCAACACCTGATTTAATTGGAATTGCCAGATTGGCGGAGGACTCAAACACCTATGCAATATTATCACCAGAAGTTCCACCATATAGCAGTCTTGCTAATGCTCATCTCATGTCTAATCATACGAAAGAAACAAAAGTAGGAACATGGATTTCTAATATATATTTGCGTCATTCGGTTATGTGTGCTGCAGAA
>CAJXCX010000074.1:0-5037 GCA_913051685.1 uncultured Spirochaetales bacterium | reverse complement strand
TTTAATACGACATACTGCTGCTCATGTACTAGCGGAGGCCGTACAATCTGTTTATCCAGGAACGAAAGTCACCATAGGCCCAGTAATAGAAAATGGGTTTTATTATGATTTTTCTTCAGAAAGAAATTTCACCGAAGAAGACCTTGAGGTATTCGAGAAAAAAATGCAAGAAATAATTAATCAAAAAAAACCAATGCTTAAGAAGCTAGTTTCAAGACAAGATGCCATCGCTACTTTTAAAAATATGGGGGAGACCTTCAAGGAAGAAATTATTAGAGATTTAGATGGCGATGAAGAAATCTCTCTCTATTATCAAGGTGATTGGTTTGATTTATGCAGAGGGCCACATGCCCCTAACACATCGCACGTGAAAGCTTTTAAACTTTTGAGTGTAGCTGGTTCTTACTGGAGGGGTGACGAGGAACGAGAATCTCTTCAAAGAATTTACGGTACAGCATTTTTCAACAAAAAGGATTTAAAAAAATACCTACTCATGCTTGAGGAAGCAAAAAAGCGGGACCACAGAAAATTAGGAAAAGAATTAAACCTCTTTTCTATTACCGATGACATTGGTCCAGGGCTAGTTCTATGGCATCCAAATGGGGCAATTGTAAGAAGCATTATTGAAAATTACTGGAGAGATAAACATATTGAGGCAGATTACAAGATTGTTTACACACCTCACGTTGCAAAATCAACTATTTGGGAGACTAGTGGACACTCAGAATTCTATAAAGAAAATATGTTCTCTGAAATGGAAATTGATAAAAATCGATATCAAACAAAACCCATGAACTGTCCTTTTCATATAATGATTTACAAAAGTGAGCTAAGAAGCTATAGAGATTTGCCGGTCAAATTTGCCGAAATAGGAACGGTTTACAGATATGAAAGATCAGGGGTTCTCCATGGACTCTTTCGAGCCAGGGGTTTTACACAGGACGATGCTCATATTTTTTGTACTTTGGAACAGATTGAATCTGAAGTTAGTCGGGTAGTCGACTTGACTGTCGGATTTTTAAAGGCATTCGGTTTTTCTGATTATGAAATCTTTGTTTCAACTAGACCGGAAAAATTTGTGGGGTCAGAAGACGATTGGGTAAAAGCGACCGATGCTTTAAAGTCAGCTTTAAACAATAAAGGTCTTGGTTTCTCTATTGATGATGGAGGGGGTGCTTTTTATGGACCCAAAATCGATTTAAAAATTAATGACGTGATAGGGAGGTCTTGGCAGTGCTCGACTGTACAAGTTGATTTCAATCTCCCTAAAAGATTTGACCTTAATTACATTTCACGTAATAATGATAGACTTCAGCCGGTAATGATTCATAGGGCGATTTTTGGATCCTTTGAAAGATTTTTTGGTATCTTGGTTGAACATTATGCTGGTGCTTTTCCATTTTGGCTCGCACCTGTTCAGGCCAAAATACTTACTGTGTCTGAGGAACAATTTGATTACGCAGATTCTTTAAAAAAGAGTTTAAGTAAGATAAAATTGAGAGTTGAGGTAGACAAGCGGAACGAAAAACTGGGACTCAAGATTCGTGAAGCTGAGATTAGTAAGACGCCGTATATTTTGACAATTGGTAAGTCAGAAATGGAGAACGAAACTGTCAGTGTTCGACAATATGGTGGAAAACAAATTGGAGAAATCAAATTGAAAGATTTCATATCAATGACCAAAAAAGATATTCCTAAGGAGGATGGTTTATAAGAAAAAAAGTATTTGGTTCAAGAAGGAAACCAAACAGAAACAGAATCAATAATGCTATTAGGGCTAGCGAAGTACGTGTTATAGGTTTGGATGGATCGCAAGTTGGTGTTATTTCAATTAGAGAGGCCCTGCAAATGGCCCAAGAAAGCTCGACCGATTTAGTCGAAATCTCTCCAGATGCTGTACCACCAGTTTGTAAAATCATGGACTATGGCAAGTTCATGTATACCCAGAAAAAACAAACTGCACAGAAAAAGACCAAAACCCAAGCCCTAAAAGAGATTAAGTTTCGACCAAATATTGGAGAAAACGATTTTAATGTTAAACTGAACCGACTTAAAGAATTTCTCTCGGACGGTCACAAGGTTAAAATTAGACTTTGGTTTAAGGGTCGAGAAATAGTTCATAGACGGTTAGGGGAAGAGCTTATTGCCAAGATTATAGAAAAGGTATCTGAATTTGGCGAGTTAGATAATGAGCCGAAGTTCGAAGGTAGAAATTTAACACTCGTTGTTCTTCCGAAAAAAATCAAGGTGGTTAAAAAATTAAATGGGAACTCAAAAGATAAAGTCCAATAGAAGTGCTAGCAAACGATTTAAGTTGAAACCAAGTGGCAAGCTTAAGAGGATAAAAGGCAATAAGCATCATGGCAATGTCCATAAAGCTCAGTCGCGAATAAGAAGACTAAAAGAATCAGGAACGGTTGATGGTAAAAAAGCAAAAAGTTTGAGAAAGGTTATCTCTTCGTAAACGGTGATTTAAATGAGAGTTAAAACGAGCGTTGTAAGAAAAAAAAGAAAAAATAAGCTCCTGAAACAGACCAAGGGTTTCTGGGGCCAACGAAAGAATGTTTTTAAAAGAGCCAAAGAAACGTTACTGAGGGGTATGGCCTACTCATATCGGGATAGAAAAACTAAGAAACGAACTTTAAGATCCCTCTGGATTACCAGAATCAATGCTGCCCTCAGAGAAGATGGTCTAAGCTACAGTAAATTTATCTATTCTTTAAAATCAAAAAATATAGATTTAGATAGAAAAATCTTAGCCGAACTAGCAATGAATCACCCTGACAAATTTAAGAAACTTGTTTCCAGTATCAAGTAAATTCTATTTAAATATCTTTTATATATATCCTGCATGTTGGATTATGAGGAGTGAAACTTAATGCCAAAATCAGCAGGTAGCTCTATATTTCCATCGGAATCTGCAAAGAAGCCTTTGAGATAAAGACACATATGGAATGCTCCGGAGCTTCCTTGCCCTACGGCCTTATAACATTCGTATCGTGCTTTTACTAAATCTCTCAATGTACTTCCTTCAGGCCCTTGCCATGTGGCAGAATAGGAAGGATTTGTAGATAAGAAAAAAGATATTACTAAAAAAATAAGATTTTTTTTATTTAATTATTGTATCAAACATATGGCTAAAATTGGGTAAAATATGTAGTAAATGATTACTACCCCACTATTCGATATACACAAAGACATGGGCGCACGATTCGTTAATTTTAACGGATGGGACATGCCGGTATGGTTTGAAGATTTAAACAAAGAACACATAAAAGTCAGACAAGAGGCGGGAATATTTGATGTAAGCCATATGGGAGAGATTGAAATTTCTGGTAAAGACTCAGAAAGTTACCTCGATTATGTTTTTACAAACTCGATTTTTGGTTTAAACCTGGGCCAAGCACGATACGGATTCTTTTGTAATGAATCGGGCGGAGTAATTGATGACGTTATAATATATAAGATAGCTAGAGAGCGCTTTTTTATATGTGTAAATGCGGGCAATACAGATAAGGTGTTCAGATGGCTGACTGATGCTTCTGCTAGCTATGATGTATCCGTGGCCAATCTAAGTAAATTCTATGGTCAACTTGCCATACAAGGCCCTAGTGCAATAAACTACATAAATGAATTTCTTCCTAGTTCCAACGTTGAATCTATAAAGAAGTACCATATCGCTCCGATATTAGAGCTAGAAACTAAGTATCGGAATCAGCTTGAATGGAAATGTCCCTACGGAAACAATTTTCTAATTGCTAGAACAGGATATACTGGAGAAGATGGTTTTGAATTATTTGTTCCAAACGAAAAAATTGTAGAAATTTATAAAAATATATTAGAATATTTTTCACCAAGCATTCAACCTTGCGGCCTTGGTGCAAGAGATACATTGAGAATCGAAATGGGGTTTCCCTTGTATGGTCACGAATTAAGCGAACAGCAATCCCCAATTGATTCTAATCTGGAACGATTTATAGATATGAAAAAGAAAGAATTTATTGGAAAATCTGAAATAGAGAAAAGTATGATTGATAGTAAAGTTTTTCTCATAGGTTTTAAAATGAATAGTAAAATGATTGCTAGAAGTGGATATGGGGTATTTCAAGAAGAAAAAAAGATTGGATATGTAACTAGTGGAACTTATTCACCCATACTTAAGAAGGGAATCGGCTTAGCGCTAATTGGTCGTAACTGGTCAGATTTAACTCGAATTAGTATAAAAATAAGGGACAATTATCAAAACGCGGAAAGAACCGACTATCCATTTATTTAGGGGGTAAAAATGTCAGAAGTAAAAGAAGAGTTGAGATACACAGAAGAACATGAATGGACCAATAATCAGAATGATATAGTCACGATAGGTATTACGGACCATGCTCAGGAGTCATTAGGTGAAATTGTATTTATTGAACTCCCTGATGTTGGGACTACTTTGGATAGATCTTCTACATTTGGAGTTATCGAATCTACCAAATCAGTTTCAGACCTATATTCCCCTATTGCGGGAGAAGTTGTTGAGGTTAACGGTTCTGTTGAGAATGAACCGGATATTATTAATAAAAATCCTTATGATGAAGGCTGGATTATTAAAATTAAAGCTAAACGCATAGAAGATTTAGATTCCTTGCTTACGGCGGAACAATACAAAAAGCTTATTGATGAATAAAGAAAAAACAAACTTACCTTCTTCGGATTCTTATGCAAATGTATATTCATTTGTCGACCGACATATCGGCCCTAGTCGTAGCGACATTGTAGATATGCTAAAATATCTCGACTGTGACAATTTGGATGAACTAATTTTGTCGACTGTTCCGAATCAAATCTTGCTTGATGTCCCTTTAAAAATTGATGCACCACTTAATGAACAAGAGGCACTTGCTTATTTAAAAGAGAGAATGGAGGAGAATAAAATTTTCAAAAGCTATATCGGAATGGGCTACCATGACACGATAACCCCAACTGTTATCTTGAGAAACATTCTGGAAAATCCAGGGTGGTATACGGCATACACACCTTACCAACCAGAAGTTT
>CAJXCX010000073.1:0-5100 GCA_913051685.1 uncultured Spirochaetales bacterium | reverse complement strand
GCCGATATTAATATTAAAGGCGGTAAAAAAACAGTGCCGTCAGCAAATGTGGCAACAGCAAAAGTATCGCTGCCAGAAAATACTAATGCAACTTTAGATGATATTGTAGAAAAACATGCAGATGCAATGGCATCTGTAATGGATGGTGAAACTAGTTTATATGATCATCAAGAATTTTATGATGAGCTATATGATTACTTTATTAACTCGGGTGAAATGCCATATGGTATTGCTAAAGCAAGAGATGGTGATCCTGATCAATGGATTGAAGAATATCTACAAGATGAATATGGTTCACAAGGATTTACTGAGCCAATGGATGGCGATTTTGATTCTGCTATGGCTTCTGCAGGACACGGCACAGATGAAGATTATGGTTCCTATGAGGAAAGTGCTGAACCATGCCCGGAACCAAAGGCTAAAAAAATGCCAAAAGATTGGTTTAAAAAACACGGTAAAAAAGTTGGTGGCTTTAAGGGCGAATCAACAAGACGTGAATCAATGAATCATTTTGCTGAGGTTGTTGCAAATGGTAATAAATCAGTACAAGTGCTTACCGAAGATGATGCAAAAACAAATAAACAAGTAGTTACTGAAAGTGTAAAAAAGAAACCAACAACCCTTAAAGAATATATTGAGCAAATAGACGAATCTTTTTGGGTAGCAGGCCAAAAAAAGAAACGGTCGGGGGCGCCTGCACACAAATATCCCAAGAAGAGCAAGCCGCTCAAGCCCTTTAAAACAAAAGGTGGACCAAAACATAAACCAACTGCAAACGTTGCACTAGCAGGTGGAGGCACAACAGGACCAGGGGGCAGGGGAACTTCACCATGAAAATACAAGAAATAATCGACGAATCTTTATGGGTCGGTGGCCCGCACCACACACAAACAAAAGGCGGAAAAACGAAGTTTGTAAAACGAGCGAGGAAGCCGCTCAAGCCCTTTAAAACAAGAGGTGGACCAAAACATAAACCAACTGCAAATGTATCATTAGCAGGCGGAGGCACAACAGGAACTTCACCATGAAAATACAAGAAATAATCGACGAGTCGGTATGGCTCGGCGGCGACATTGACAGAAGTGATCTCGATAAGAGAAAAGGCAAACATAGAAGAAGAAAAAAGAAAAAAAAGCAGACGACAAAAGCAGGGAAGATTGGAAACATAGCAAAATCCCCATCCTCGTCCCCGGCCCCAAAGAAATCATTAAGTCCAAAAACAGGACCTACAATAAGTGGAGCACTAGCAGGCGGCGGGTTATCAGCATGAAAGTAGCGGATATAGGAGTATCCGTAATAAATAGTGTTGTAATAAGAGGTTGACTTTAATACAAGCTCTATGTTATAATAGTTTATGAATGCAAATAGCAATCATGATCCAGGCAATTAACGGCAAATATAGGAGAATTACTATGCCTACCTTAGCAGAAATCAGATCTAAGTTGATCGAAAAAGAATCAAGATCCGGTGGTAACTTTACTACCGACAATGCAATATATCCCTTTTGGAATATCCCAGAAAACACAACCGCAACATTAAGATTTTTACCTGATAATGATGCAGAGAATACCTTCTTTTGGCAAGAACGCCAAATGATTAAGATTCCATTTCCGGGAGTTAAAGGCCAAGACGAGACCCGAAATATTTTAGTACAAGTACCTTGTGTAGAGATGTGGGGAAAAGAATGCCCAGTCCACGCAGAAATTCGTCCTTGGTTTAAAGACCCGTCCTTAGAGAACGAAGCTCGTAAGTATTGGAAAAAGCGGTCTTATATCTTTCAAGGATTTGTAGTAGAAAATCCACTTAAAGACGACGAAACTCCAGAAAATCCAATTCGTAGATTTATTATTAATCCGTCAATTTACAAAATTATATCGGCGGCATTAATGGATCCTGACTTTCCAGAGATTCCAACCGATTACGAAAATGGTACAGATTTTAAACTTACCAAGACCCAAAAAGGTCAGTATGCAGATTATTCAACATCTAATTGGGCTCGTAAAGAAAGAGCATTAAACGAGTTTGAAAGAACCGCAGTTGAATCAAACGGACTGCATACACTTAACGATTTTATGCCAAAGCAACCAAACGATGATGAAGTTAAAGCAATTTTTGAAATGTTTGAGGCTTCGGTAGCCGGCGATTTATATGACCCAGCAAAATGGGGTTCATATTACACACCAGCCGGCATGAGTAAAACTGAGGGTAAAGCCAAAACAGTTCCTACTCCAGAACCCACTATAAGCGAAACTGCAAGTACTGTTGAACAACCCAAAGCAGAAGAACAGACGCCCAAAGCAGATCCGCAACCGGCAACTGAAGAGGCAACTGACGGCAGTAAGCCTTCGGCCGATCAAATTCTTGCAATGATCCGTGAACGCAAGAATTCCTGATATATCTTAAATCAGCGGGGCAGAGATGCCCCGCATTTTCTTGAGGAATTAAATGTCAAAACCATTTGATATTTCTAAATTTAGAAATAGTATTACAAAAGCAGTACCGGGAATGGCAGTAGGATTTCACGATCCTGTTGATTGGATTAGTACCGGTAACTATGCTTTAAATTATTTGATTAGTGGAGACTTTAGTAAAGGTATTCCGCTTGGTAGAGTTACATGTTTTGCAGGTGAAAGTGGATCCGGCAAAAGTTATATATGTTCCGGTAACTTAGTAAAACAGGCACAAAAACAAGGTATTCTACCTATTATACTTGATTCAGAAAATGCCCTAGATTCAGATTGGCTAGAAGCAATTGGTGTTGATACAGCCGATGATAAACTTATGCGATTTGGTGTATCAATGATTGATGAAGTTGCTAAATTTGTAAGTGAATTTATGAAAGGGTATAAAGAACAATATTCAGATGTACCTTACGAAGAACGTCAAAAAGTTTTGTTTGTAACTGATTCATTAGGCATGTTACTTACACCAACTGATGTTGATCAATTTGAAAGAGGCGACATGAAAGGCGACATGGGTAGAAAACCCAAAGCATTGACTGCCCTTGTTCGTAATAGTGTTAATTTAATTGCAGGACATCCAGTCGGAATAGTTGCTACTAATCACACATATGCATCACAAGATATGTTTGATCCAGATGATAAGATTAGTGGTGGACAAGGATTTATATATGCTTCGTCTATTGTTGTTGCAATGAAAAAACTTAAACTTAAAGAAGACGAATCAGGAAACAAAATTACAGATATACGTGGTATTAGAGCGGCTTGTAAAGTAATGAAAACACGTTTTGCAAAACCGTTTGAAAGTGTACAAGTTAAAATACCATACGATACTGGAATGGATCCTTATAGTGGTTGTTTAGATTTGTTTGAAAAAGCAGGCGTCATTGTAAAGGATGGTAATAAGTTAAAATACCAAACCAAAGATGGTAACGAAATTAAAGAGTTCCGTAAATATTGGAGCCACGAAAAATTACAAACAGTAATTAATGAGACCGGTGATAGAGAAATTCAGGCAGATACTATTGTTAAAATGGCCGAGACTCTTATAAATAACGAAGAAATACAAGAGGATTTGCCGAATGCAGATGAATGATATTGATGTTGCTTTTTTTCACGATATGTTTGACATGTTAAAAACATATACGGATAAAAAGGAATTAGAAGAAGCAACCGATCAGTTGGTTGAAATTTTTGAAAATTATAGTTATTCTATAGAAGATAGTTTACATAGTCTCAGAGGTTATAGCAAAACATTAGATTCAGTTATCGATACTAGATATGAAGATGAACTGGATGACACATTTGAAGAACCTGAAGATTTTAATTATTAAATGTCAACTTGGTTTATACAAATACAAAAGGATTTAAGTAAAATTCCTGATTGTATTGATTATTATAATAACGAATTAGAAAATGTTGGCCTTGAAGTTTCTATGAAAGGCAACGTTGAAAAAACCTCAAGAGAGATGCCGGGTATTGTGGCATACAGATTCAATCAATTACAAGAACTTGAAGGTATATTAGAACATCTCAATATTGAAATGCGAAGAGAACGTGGCAGGCTTTTTAGAAAATATTTAGAGCATTACGAAAGAGCATTATCAAGTAGAGATGTTGACAAATATGTTGATGGAGAGCAATCCGTGTTAGACTTACAAGGACTAATAAACGAGATTGCTTTTGTTCGTAACAAATATCATGGGCTAATGAAGGCCCTTGAAGCCAAACAATTTCAAATTAATAATGTTATTAAATTGAGAGTCGCTGGATTAGAAGATATAACTTTATGATAGAACAAGAGTCGGGTTTATTTCAAACATTAAAGGCCGCTAAAAACGAAGCAAAAAAACTTGCTGAGTTTTATAAAGAGACAATAGTTATATCACGGCACTATGATGGATTCGAAATAGAAATGTATCCAGATTGGGCCAATACTGACAAGGAAGTTAAACTTTTTGTGGATCCTGACATAGAAAACCTTCAATAAATACAAAAAATAGAAAAAAAATGAAAGAAATTGAACAAAAAGGTTGACCTTTTAGTCTCGAGAGCGTATAATTATTATATTGAGTTAAACAACCAGGCAAACACAGGCAAACAGGAGACAGCATGTACATACAGCCAGGAACACAGGTAACGTTAACAGGTGGAAGTTATAGAGGACAAGGAATGCAAGGAACAGAAGGAGTTCTTGTAAAAGAATATCAGCCGTTTAACGCCCCAAAAGACGGATGGGATGGTTTTATTACTATTCGCACCGCTGACAATAACATTCGAGTTAAAACTACCAGTCACAATTATGCACCTTATGTAAACCTTGGAGACGGAGAGACTATGATTGAGGAAGCACCAGTAGTTGTAGCAGAAAAAACAGACGAAGAACGTATTGCAGAAATTGCAGAGCGTTTCGATATTTTAGACGAAATGGCACAAGCATCAATTGATGGTATTGTACGTGGAATGGTTGTAACAGGACCTCCAGGAGTTGGTAAAAGTTACGGTGTTGAAAAGATCCTGGAAAAGAATAGTATGTTTGACAAACTTGCAGGTAAGCCGATTAAGTTTGGAACTGAAAAAGGTGCCGCAAGTGCAATTGGATTATACCAGTTACTTTACAGGTATGCAGATCCAGGAAGCG
>CAJXCX010000072.1:0-5108 GCA_913051685.1 uncultured Spirochaetales bacterium | reverse complement strand
GCATAATCCTGATATTGAGATACCTCTAAGGCTATTCCAGTACCAAGAGACTCACCATATATAACAATTTTATTGGAATCTACTCCTCTTTGATTAAGCCAAGTCAGTGCAGAATAAGCATCTTCATAAAGACCTTTCTCGGTTGGCTCCCCTTTGTTGCCACTAAAACCACGCCATGAAATAGCTAGATAGTTCAGCCCCAAGTCTCTAAAGTAATTCAATTTATATATTCTGCTATTTAGCGTTCCCGCATTACCATGTAAAAACAGAACCGTCTTTGCAGCAGGGTTCTTAAAATGGAACCATGAGTAAAGTTGGATATTTTCTTTGCTGTCTATATAGACTATATCCGGAGCTCCTTGAATCTTTTCCTCGGTTAAATAATTATCTACGTCTGGAAAATACAAAAAGGTTCTCTGAAGAAAATACATAACAAGCACTGCCAACAGATAAACTGCTAATAATCCAACAAATATTTTCACTTTTAATCCCATCCGTTAACCACGCACCCCCCTCTTGGAACATCCTCTTAACATTTATAATCAAATAACATATAATATCACCATGAGACATTTCCCTTTAATTTTGTTTGTAGTCGCAATGATTGCTTCTTGCTCCGCGGTATACAAATAAACAGCATTTTAAAATCACTAATACAATTTCGGATTCTTTTCGGGTTCACCAAAGAATCCCTTTACCCTCTTGTAATTTACATCGAAAGAACCATTAGAATATAAATTTAAGACTGTGTAAGCGGGGTTCTTCTTGTCTAAAGTAAAGGTTTCTTTATCAGGTAAAAATTGAAAACTTGTAGATGGGGTCGAGACAAATGTCGTTTTATTGAGCAGAACCTCCATTTCTTGATGGATATGTCCGGATATTACTAGTTCTAAATTTTCAATGGTAGAGAATTTCGCTGATAGATTTTGATAATTCTTGGTTATATGGATATCTAGCCATGGAGAATTAGTTGGAAAGAGATTGTGGTGCATATAAACAAGTATATGCTTATCGGTATTCTTTTTTGATATATCCTGTAAAAATTTCATTTCATCATCTCGTATTTCTCCGTAAATATTTCCTTCACTATACGAATTTAAATTAATCAGCTCCCAGGATTTGAACGATATCTTGGATTCTTGATTTGCACTTATTTCGTTAAAAAAATCATCATTTATATCGTGGTTGCCCCTTGCAAACAACGTTGGTCCTTGCAATCTGCTTGAAATATCTTTAAAAAAACGAAACGATGCCTCGTTTTGATCCTGTATTAGATCTCCCCCGAATATATAAAAATCCGCGTCAAAATGATTTGCGACAACATCTTCTATAGTCGCCTCGAAAGATTTAAAGGTATCTATCCCTAAAAACTTATCGTCAAAAACCAGATGAGGATCAGTTATGAAAACAATTTTAATTTCTTTGTCTCGCATAAACATATAGTATGATAGAAATTAATTGAAAATTAACAGGATATTATGAGCGACAACAGATTCATCAATAAATACGGATAGGATCAACGGGCCTCCTTGCCTATTTATCGTCATGGTGACGACCCTACATATACTGTATCCAACCCTCGGTTAGACAAAAATAACCACCTAACTCCTTGATATTATTGTTAAAATCTGTATTTTGCCCATTTTTTTGTTTGTTTTTATGTCCATTTTTTACTACAATATGAATGGTTTAAATAAAGCGTTAGAAAGAAGGAGCGTTTCACGATGATAGGTGAATCAATAAATTTTATGATAATAGGGATGTCTGTGGTTTTTTTATTCCTAGTTGTCATGGTTGTTGTCCTAAGATGTCAGGGCTACATAATAAATAGACTTTTCGAAAACGGAGTTGTCGATACACAAGAAGGCGACAATCCGGCCGGTGCGGCTTCAGATTCAATAGATGCCAAAAAGGTTGCCATCATATCTGAAGCAGTTAAGCAACATATACAGCAAAACAGATAAAACTTAACCAATCATCGTTGTTTACCAAACATAGTAGAAAAAATGGGTAAAAAATTCATAGACATAATGGACACCACCTTTAGAGACGGTTTTCAATCCGTATTTGGTGGGCGTGTATTAATGGACGATTTCCTTCCAGCGGTAGAAGAGGCGAAAAAAGCTGGGATAAGCCATTTTGAATTTGGTGGTGGGGCAAGATTCCAAAGCCTTTTCTTTTATTTAAATGAAAATGCATTCGATATGATGGATAAGTTTAGATCCATAGCCGGACTTGATGCGAATCTACAAACTCTCGCAAGAGGTATTAACACAGTAGCTCTTGATACCGGAAGTAGAGAGATAGTGGATCTCCATGCAAAATTGTTTAAAAAACACGGCACTTCAACAGTTAGAAATTTTGACGCCTTAAACGATGTCTCAAACCTTAAATACAGCGCCGAATGTATACATAAGTATGGCCTTCAGCATGAAACCGTAATAACTATGATGGATCTTCCGCCAGGATGTGTAGGCGCACATGATGTAGGGTTCTATAAAAAAATTCTAACCGAGATTCTTGATTCGGGAATCCCGTACAACTCACTGTGTTTCAAGGATGCAAGTGGCACGTCTCATCCTAAAAAAGTCTACGATACCATAAAAATGGCTAGAAACTTGTTACCCAAGAAGGCGCATATTAGATTTCATACACACGAAAGTGCTGGAATTAGCGTTGCTGCCTATCTTGCAGCACTCGAAGCAGGTGCGGATGGGATTGATACGGCTGTAGCTCCTGTATCTGGAGGTACAAGCCAACCCGATATAATGACCATGCTTCATGCAACAAAAAATACAGATTTCAATTTAAATGATTTAGTTACTTCAAAGATTATTAGATACAAAGAAGTGTTAAGCGACCTTCTCAAGGATTACTATGTACCTAGAGAAGCAAAAAGAGTTTCTCCTCTTATTCCGTTCTCTCCAATGCCAGGAGGTGCGCTAACCGCAAATACCCAAATGATGAGAGACAATAATATTTTACATAAATATCCAGAAGTTATTTCTGCCATGAGTGAGGTAGTCGAAAAAGGTGGGTATGGGACATCGGTCACACCCGTATCTCAATTTTACTGGCAACAAGCATTTAGCAATGTAATGTTTGGAAAATGGAAAAAAATTGCGGATGGCTACGGAAAAATGGTCTTGGGTTATTTTGGTAAGACGCCTGTAGAACCAGATTCAGAAATCGTAAAGCTAGCTTCAGAACAACTTGAATTAGAGCCAACAGAAGAAAATCCTCTTGATATTGCAGATAGAAATGAGAAAAAACGTATAAAATACTGGAAAAGCGTTCTCAAAGAACACAATCTCGAGGAGACCGACGAAAATATATTTATTGCGGCATCTTGCACGGAAAAAGGTATCGAATTTCTAAAAGGTGAAGGAAAAATAAATGTTAGAAAAAATTCCGACGTTCCGCAACCAGGTATAGCAAAGCAGGGTCAGGACGATTCGTCCGAAGGTCAAGTGGCCACATATACGATATTGCTTGATGGTGAATCATATGATGTCCAAGTCGCATCAGGTGCTGGTGCGGATGTAGTATCGACCCTCGGAAAGTTGGAAGTTACTGGAATAAAAAAATCCAAGTCCCAATCTAAACCCAATGGACAAAAAGATGTGGTCCAGCCAGAAGAAGACCTAATCGACGGAGAAGCCGTCGATGCTCCAGTTAATGGTGTTGTATTTAAAATACTTTGTTCGGTGGGCGATAAGGTTGAAGCAAGTCAAACAGTTATTATATTAGAATCAATGAAAATGGAGATTGATGTCAAAGCCGGTGTGAACGGAACGGTAAAATCAATCAATGTAGCGAAAGGGGAAAATGTTGAAGAGGGAGATACTATATTTACAGTAGGATAAGCATATGACTAAATACAGAATATTTTTAATTTTATCTTTCTTTATCTTCATAGCCGCGGTCACAAATACCGCATTCTCTGCAAATCTAGAGAAAAAGGCACCTGAGAAAGCAGAATACGAGAAAAAAACCGTGAAAAGTTTGATAAAAAGCTTCTATAAATCAACAGGAGTTCATGGTTTTTTAAATCCTGATAGCGAAACAACCTCCTCTCAATTAAATGCAGGGTCAGACTTCTCTCATAGTTGGGGAAGATTGATAATGATTCTTATATGTATTTTACTTTTTTATTTAGCCATAGCGAAAAATTTCGAACCTCTTCTTCTCTTGCCGATTGGGTTCGGGGGACTTTTATCAAATATCCCTATCGCTGAGATTGCCGGGCCTGATGGGTTTCTCGGCATCCTATATTCAATGGGCGTGGAGAATGGTCTTTTTCCAATATTAATTTTTATGGGAGTAGGAGCATTGACAGATTTTGGTCCACTAATAGCAAACCCTAGAACCGCCCTTTTAGGTGCAGCAGCACAATTTGGTATTTTTGGAACCCTAGTTGGTGCTGTGGTTTTAAGCCAGACAACCGATTTAATTAATTTTTCACTACAAGATTCTGCAGCCATAAGTATCATCGGAGGTGCCGATGGTCCTACAGCGATATTTATAGGATCAAAACTTGCACCCCATTTACTTGGAGCAATAGCAGTTGCCGCCTACTCTTACATGGCTTTAGTTCCCATAATTCAGCCACCTATAATGAAGGCACTTACAAGTTCGGATGAAAGAAAAATAAAAATGCATCAATTAAGAAAAGTCCATAGACTCGAAAAAATATTCTTTCCAGTAACATTGCTGGTTCTTTGCATTTTGGTGCTTCCAGCAGCCACGCCATTAGTGGGTGCCTTATGTTTTGGGAATCTTTTAAGAGAATCTGGAGTTGTTGATAGACTTACCGATACTCTGCAAAATTCTTTAATTAATATAGTAACCATATTTCTGGGTCTTGCCGTTGGATCAAAACTAGCTGCTGAAATATTCTTAGTACCAGAAACATTGGCGATTATCGTGCTTGGACTTATAGCTTTTTCTATAGGTACAGCATCAGGGGTTTTAATGGGGAAACTGTTAAACAGATTAAGCAAATCCGATATAAATCCCTTAATAGGTGCTGCTGGCGTATCTGCAGTTCCAATGGCAGCTAGAGTTGTTAGCAAAGTTGGAAACGACGAAGATAGTTCGAATGTATT
>CAJXCX010000071.1:0-5261 GCA_913051685.1 uncultured Spirochaetales bacterium | reverse complement strand
GATTGTGATATGTAGCAAACACGGGGCAAACGGGTTCACATGGAGCATTCTCGCAATGTTGACACAGTTGGGGGATAATTTTCGTATCAACTCTTGCGGAGTTGATATAATCGTTTTCTTCTTCTCGAAATCTTTCTATTTTTAACCAGGCCATATGACGGCCAAGATTGACTTGTTCTTTTCCAACAATCGGTATGTTGTTTTCCGCATAGCAAGCCGTTACGCACGCACCACATCCTATACATTTATCCAAATCAATGTTCATTCCCCACTTATGGACAAAATAATCATACTCCCTATACATATCATGTTCCGCGTGATGTCCGTCCTCGTGGTGGGCATTGTTTGTTTCGTTCAATAGTTTCGAAAGAGCTACAGTTTGAACTATTTCTCTGTTCTCTTGTGAATATGAATGCTGGACTTTTACAAATTTTGCCCAGTCGCCAGTTTTATTAATAGTCACTTTGGTTGATGCCCAATTTAAATTTCCAGCTTTACCAATTGCATCTCCATTCAAGAGATCAATTGGATTCACTCCGCGATTCTTTGCGTATCTACCCATTGCTTTATGGCCTTGGCCAAGAGAAATAGATACAGTATCGGGTCGAATCGCATTAGACAAATATGCTTGGGTTGTAATTTTCCCAAAATCGGATTCCACATCGATAAAATCGCCTTCTTTGATGCCAAGTTTCGTAGCAAATTTCGAATTAATTTCTATCCAAGAATCCCAAACCGCGGTTGTCAGAAGGTCGGGTAATTCTTGCAACCAAGATTTGTTTGCACCTCTTCCATCGTAAAATTTATAAGAAGGGGAAATATGTAAATTTAGCTTGTCTTTAGAGCTCGAAGGCATTTTAATAGAAAAGCGATTCGACGACTTGTATGATGTAGAAGTTTGATTTGCAACCTTATCGAACAATCCGCCATCTCGAAGAGATTTTTTCCAGAAATCGTCGAATGAAGACTGAGGTGAAAATCTCTTCCAGGAACCTCTCAAATATTCCAAGTATGATTTCGATTCTATTGATTTGCTTGTTGGGTTGACATTATTAAAAACAGAAATTAGTGAATCGCCAAGAGACAAATTACCATATAGAGGTTTCATCACAGGTTGTATCAAATAATAATTTCCTTTTTTACCTTCGTAGTCTCCCCATTGTTCCAATGGATGGGAATCAGGGAGAACTAGGTCGCAGACTTCCGTCGTTTCGTCAAGAACCGAAGAAAAGCTAATTTTATAAGGAATCTTGTCAAAAATCTTTTTGATACCCAGAGAATCTGGTAGGGAATAAATTGGGTTCGCATTATGAATCATGACAACATCAACTTGACCAGAATCAGCTTTGTTTGCAAACTCAATCATCTCAGAATATTTTGAAGCATTAGAAAGCATCGTATGATTATCAAAATCAACTTTATCTAGATTGTCGGTTATGTAATTAAGAAGATTAATTGCGATTATCGTTACATACTCATTGTTTCCCGCCCCTGAGATTCCCCCACCTATCGCCAAAGCGGATTTAGACCTTGAGAAATCAATTGCAATCTTTTTTATTGATTCTTCGGAAATGCCCGTTAGCTTACTAGTAACTGTTAGGTCGAATTCAGATAAATTCTTGAAAGTTCCAGGAACTTTATTCTTATTTAAATTATTTTTTGTAATGTAATTAATAATCCCAAGGACCAGGTAAAGATTCGTATTGGGGACTATCGGTACCCACTCGTCCGCTTTAGCGCCAGTAAGAGTCAACTTGGGTTCTACTTGAACAAATTTTCCTTTGTTTTTACCCTTTATGGAATGCATTTTTGTAAACCTCGCTGTATATTCAAGCGGAGAAAGCCAGGTCTCAAGAAAATCTGCGCCAAAGCTAAGTAAATATTTCGCTTCATCAATTTTGTAAGTAGGAATAAGTCCTTTTCCAAAGGAAATACTATTAGCATGGGTTATATGCTCGTAAGATAAAGTCTCGTATTTAACCCTTGTAGCATTAATTTTTTTGCAAAAAGAATCGATAAGTTTATCCAAAGTCCCGGTAGTATTATCGGTTATAAAATATATATTCGCTTTTTTCTCGTTAAGTTTTTTTGTGAAAATATCTAGTCCAGAAGTCCAAGTAATAGGAGTGAGATTGCCTCTGTTGTTTCTAAATAATGCTTCCTTTATTCTATCTGGATCATAGAGCCCCTGAAGTGAAGCTTGTGTCTCCGCATCAGATGCACCTCCTGATATAGGATCAAGAGAGTTGCCTTCAATTTTGATAGCTCTACCTTCTCTAACTTTAACCGTAATTGATGATCCAACCGGAGAATATGGTAATGCGGTCGAATAAAAATTAGGAAGCCCCGGAATAGTATCGTCCGGCGGAATTGCATATGATACCAATTTATCGAGAGGCTCGGGAGAGCATCCGGATGATATGACAGCAGCACCCCCTATTGCGGATAAGGCTTTTAAAAAATCTCGCCTATTCAAAGAACCTTTTTTGTTTTTTCCTTCAGAACTCATATCTAAGATGAAACAACTTTAGCTTAATGATGACATGTAGAACAGTCTTTTAGCCAAGCAACCTCCTTATCAATATTAATAGTTCTCTCGGACGATTCATTTGATTCCCATGGTTCTCCGAGTTTCTTCTTATCTTTATAAAGTTGGTTAGTTGGAATTCTACCTGTATGAGTCATTATCCTTTTATCCAAATCACTTAAATTAGAGATACCCTCATGAATATTTTCAAGTTCTTTAAAATTCTTATCAAGTATTTGTTCGTGACAGCTTACACACCAACCCATCTTGATATTAACAATGGGCTTTGGTATGTCTACATTCTCAACATCTCCGTGACAAGTCTTACACTCCAATCCATACCGAATATGTGGCTTATGGGGAAATTTAGCATGTTCAGGCACATAATGATAATTTACCCATGGAATAGGTTCTTTTTTGTCCCAATACACTGTCAATTTCTTTATCTCATCTTCAAAATCAATTCGCTTTCTACCATCATATAGATAATCGGTTGGGTTAATTATTTTATCTTTGAATTTGTATATCCTTTTAGGGTCCTTTGGGTCGTATTCAGCTTTTACATATTTGTGACACCCCATACATTCCATCACCGAGGGTATTCCAGGCTGAGAAGATTTTGCTACATAGGAGTGACAATAAGTACAAGGTATCTTATTTACTCCGGCATGTATTTTATGACTAAAGGCAATAGGTTGATGAGGTTCGTAATCCTTTACGAAAAAAAAATATGCGGCAAAAACAGCAATTAAAAACGCAACAATAGTCAGTACAAGAAGTTTGTTCAGCAACCTAATATTCCTTATTTTGTAACCGATTCTGAGGGTTCGTAAAATAATAGCATAGTGAATTTGGGTGTCAATTGACCTAATTAGCGAGAAATTTTACTGAATTTATCTTTACATGTTGCAAGAAACTTGTCAGGTTGAAATTCGCCATTCAACAATGGGGTAAACCATTTTTTTGCTGAATACTCTGTCTTTTTTAATTTCTCGATAAGAAGTTTGGGAACAACACCTAGAATTTTTATTCCGTTTTCTTCTAAAATAACAGGATTGTATAATTCTGAGATATTTGGCCTCTTTGGATAACGATTAATTACTACCCCTTCGAGCTTTATTTTTCTTCTCTTGAGAGCTTCAACGGAAAGCAGTGTGTGATTGATGGTGCCAAGAGATGGTAGTATTACCAATATCGTTCGTGCCTTGAGTGCGCTGATTAAATCTATCACTTCAAAATTTTTTCCTATAGGTACCCTAAGACCACCCATACCTTCAACGATAACAAGATCATACAACTTGCTTAATTTATGAATATTTTTTGTTATTTGTCCCTTTTTTATGTTTGTTTTTGTTAGAATCGATGCGGTTAGTGGGGCCAAGGGTTGTTTGAAACTGTAAAAATTAAAAAAATCCAGTTTGTCTAAATTGTGCCTATTGAGTGCTTTAATTAACTTTAAATCCGATTTATTTCTCGAGCTCACCCCGGATTCAATAGGTTTTACAACAGCTATACTCTTATACTTTTGACTCAAACAATTAGTCAGGAGTGCGGTAACAAAAGTTTTACCTATATTGGTATCATTTCCCGTAATAAATAAAATCATCTTATGAATTAATGAAATCTAGCACATCTTTTGCGTGTTCTCTGGTGTTAACTTTATTCCACATGTAAGCTATTCTCCCCTTCTCATCAATCAAAAAAGATGTCCTTTTAGCCGAACCTCGCTCATTAAGAACTCCATATTTAGAAATTATTTCTGTTGTGGGATCGGGAATTAAAGTAAAATTTAAATTATATTTGGACAGAAAATTCCTATGAGATTTCTCTGAATCTTTACTGATGCCAATTATGTCAATCTCAAGCTTGTCAAAATCTTCTTTTGAATCTCTTAAAGAACACGCCTGAAGTGTGCAACCAGGAGTGTCATCCTTTGGGTAAAAATAAATTAATACTTTTCGTCCAAGAAAATCTTTTAGAGAAATTTTATTCCCGCTTTCAAATACATAATCAAAGCTTGGGGCTTTTACTCCAACTCTCAAATTACCACTTGGCATCAATCGATTCCCATACTTGCTTTTGCTTCCTCGCTCATTTTTTCTGGAGACCATGGAGGATCCCATACTACTTCAATGTTTGCCTCTTTAACTCCTTGAATACTACTAACTACGGTTTGAGACTCCAGTATAATCTCACGCGCAGAAGGGCATCCTGGCGATGTCATAGTCATTTTTAGATTAACAACATCTTGCGAAATATCTATATCGTAAACTAAACCCAAATTAACTATATCAATAGGTATCTCTGGGTCATAGACTTGAGACAAAGCTTCTAAGATTTTTTCTTTAGTTATACGATTGCTCATTACAACAAGCTTTTAATAACATTCGGAGCTGAATCATAATCCCCCCTACTGGTAGGCTAAACAGATTAGAAAATTGTGTCAAGAATCAATTGCCTCTTGAATTCTCTGAATTGAATCCTGCGCCGTTCTTGCATAAATTTTATCCTTGTCAACTAAATATCTCTCTAATATTGGAATGTAGCTAGCATCTCCAGTGTTGCCCATTACAATAAGTATGTTTCTTATCAGTCCTTCTTTTTTCACTCTCTTGATAGCGCTTTTGATTTTTAATGTTTCCCAATTATTTTCAACATTAGATAACAGTGTAACCAAGTCTGGGGTTCTGAATTCCCGTCTTGGACTAAAGATTTCCAAATTCGTTAGTTTTGC
>CAJXCX010000070.1:0-5297 GCA_913051685.1 uncultured Spirochaetales bacterium | reverse complement strand
ATCAGGAAAAGACTCAGGGAAAAAGAATATTTTAATGGATCCATTGGCGAACCTAATTTAAAGAGAGATTTGGACCTCGTTGCCATAGGGACCATTGCTGACAGTATGCCGCTATTGGGTGTAAACAGAATCCTTGTCTATAATGGCCTGAAAGAAATATCAAGTACAGAGAAAAAAGGATTATTATCTCTGTTGCAAAACGGTGGAACGAAAGTAAACAAAAAAAAATATTCTGTAAGGGATGTATCATTTCAAATTGCACCAAAAATCAATGCGGCTGGAAGAGTTGGAAAGGCTTCGGATGCTGTCCAACTTTTGGTAGAAGACAATCAAAACAAAATAGATTCACTAACAGCAATTCTTGCAAGGAACAATGTCGATAGACGAAAGAAGCAAGAGGAAGCCTTAAAAGAGGCAATGAGAATGGGACAAAATATTATAAAGGATAATCCACATAGACATTCTTTGGTGCTTTATTCCAAGGGCTGGCACTCTGGCGTGGTTGGGATTGTGGCTTCAAAAATCTCAGAGGAGTTTGGCGTACCTTCCGTGATAATCTCGATTGACGAAGATGGATTAGGCAAAGGGAGTTTGAGGACAAAAAACGGTATAAATCTTTACAATGTCCTCAAAGAATGCGAATCACACTTAATCCAATATGGTGGACATAGTGGTGCTGCAGGAATAACGATTAATTCTGTCGAGCTAAGTAATTTTGACAACCAATTTGAAGATTCAATAAAGAATTATGACTATGAATCAAATAGCGCGGTGAATCCTGATTTGGAAATTGAGTTTAATGAAATTGGGCTAAGTTCCATTAGCGATTTGGAAAGGATGGAACCTTTCGGGAGAGAAAATCCAAGCCCAGTATTTATGACACGACAAGCTACTGTCAAAAACACAAAAGAGTTTGAAGGCAAAAAGGGGCATAGGCATCTAGAGATTATTATGGAACAACAAGGTGCTAAACAAAGAGGAGTTTGGTTTAATTTTAAAAGCCATGTGAGTACTGGAGAGACCATTGATGTTATCTATAAAATCCAGAAAGATACATACAACAGTGACTACAAAATAGTTTTAGTCATAGATGATTTGAGACCGACTTGACATTAAAGATTTTAAGCTACATAATCTCAGAAAAACGAGACACATATGAATGTATTTAAAACAATTTTTATTTTTATCGGCATTCTGTTCTTAAGCTTTTCTATTTTTTCTACTGCCAAAGAAGTGGATGAAACTGACTATTCTTCCGATGAGCCGGCACAAACTAGAGTTGAATCGGGTTCGGAAGTTAAAGAGAAGTTCGAATACAACAAAACGTATGGCCCTTCGCCAATGTTTACTATTGGTGGTGGTTTTTCCGCAAGCCCTGGGGGGTGGGCTTTGACAACTCGTCTTGATATACCTTATAAGGACGACTTATACATAGGGCCTGTTGGCCAATATGTAAAAGGAGATGATGAAACACTTGCCGCAATAACTGGCAATGTGAAGAAGCTTCTTCCCAGTACCGATCCTAGGCTTATTCCTTCGATTGAAGCTGGATTAGGTGTATTGGTTGATGATAAAGAAAATGATAATGACGATAATAGCTCTTCATTATTAACTGTTGCCGGTGGAGGTTTAGACTACGTACTATCGGATAACGTGAGTGTCGGGGTTCATGCTTATATAAATAATAGTTTTGATATGGATCACAAAGAATTCTTTTTTACTGCTCTCGCGGGACTCAATATTCGTCTATATTAATTTATAGCCTTTAGGCTAATAAAATGGTTACTAAAAATCCTCACAATATAATTATTTTAGGAGCTGGTTCTACGGGTACATACCTTGCTGAAGCTCTCTGTGAGCAAAACAATTTAATACTCATTGACAAGGATGTTGACAAGATTAATCAAATAAAGAGCACCAACAAGCTAGATATTTTAACTATTACTGGAGATGCCGCGGATTTGAGCATCTTTAAAGATTTGGATTTTCAATCAATTAGCTATTTCATTGCGTGTACGAATGATGATAAGTTGAATATCCTTACGGCTGTGTTCTTTGAACAAGTTCCCGGACTTCAAACCCTTGTTGTTTCCAAGGATCCTAAATACAAGGATTATCCCGTCAAGTTAGGTTGCGCAGAAATAAAAACCTTCTACTCGGGAGATATCGTCTCGGAAAAAATTATAAATTTATTTGAAACTCCTTACTCTTGGGAAACCGACAAGATTGCTAACAAGAGGATTCTCTTTTTAAAAATCAAGGTTGATGAATCAAGCCCTTTGATAGGAAGGTCAATTTATTCCTTAAATAAGAACGGAACTAATAAATGGAAATTTTTAGCTGCTACGGAAGATCCACCATCAAAAAAATTAAACTTTATTAAACCCAAGGGACTATCTACTCAACTAAAGAAAGACGATATAGTTTTAGTCGTTATCGCTTCTGAATTCGAAGAAGAATTCGAGAAAAACTTTTTTGCGAAAAACGACTCGGAGCTTAAGAATGTATTTATAGTCGGAGGTAGCTATATAGCGTCCAATGTTGCACAGAGATTGGTAAGAAGGAAATGCAATGTAAAGCTATTAGTGTCAAATCGGTCTAGGGCCCGAGAGTTATCCGAAGAGCTTGATGGTGTGCAAATAATCTTGGGTGAATCAACCAACGAAGAACTTTTAAAAGATCAAGGGGTTAACGAAGATTGTGATTATTTTTTAGCATTAACGGATGACGATGAGAACAACGTGTTAAGTGCATTGCTGTCTAACAATCTAAAAGCGAAAAACTCTCTCGTAGTCTATTCAAAATCTGAATATCAGAACGTAATTAATAGTATTGGTGCAGAAAGAGAAATTAATACCAAATATACTGTGGCGGGTGAAATAAATTCTTACATTATGAGAAAAGATGTATCACATGAAACTATTGTTGACGAAAATACAAAAATATTTGAATTTAGACCCGAAGAAGACATTGATATTGAAAGTATTTCTACAAACATAGTCTTGGCTTTTGTCATTAGAGGAGGTGATTCGCCGTTGTATATTTCAAATCCTGAAGATGGTGTAGCAAAAAAAGGTGATTATGTTATCGCTGTAACTCTTGATTCTGATGCTGAACGAGACTTGGAATCAAAAATATTGAAATGAATTTAAGAAAATCCTTTTATCTAACCGGTAATTTTGTAATATATTTTGGTCTTTTTCTTTTGGCTCCATTGATTTTCTATTTTTTTCTAGATTCCAACCATGTGACCTTTTTTGATGGTGACAATTTATTACAAGCCATCCCATTTTTTGCATCATCATTGGTGACCTTATTATGTGGATACGGTCTTCGAATTGCGTCCCATAATTCGGAAGCCATGGATAAGGACCTAACAAGAAAAGATGGTTTTTTTCTAGCTTCCTTGGTGTGGATTTTAGCCGGGGTATTCGGATCTTTACCTTATATTTTTTCATCGCTTGATATATACGAATTTATTGGCAGTCCTTTTCACCCCATATTCCAAGTCAATATCTTTACTAATTCTTTCTTCGAGTCTGTGTCGGGTATTACGACAACAGGAGCCTCAGTACTTACTCCATTTCCCGATGTTGTTGAGCAACACAAGCTTCTTATTGCCTGGAGGTCATTAACGCAGTGGTTAGGTGGCATCGGAATCATTCTCTTGGTTTTAATTGTTTTCCCAAGAATATCTGTCGGCGTTATGCAGATTGCCAGTGACCAAGAAGGGACCGGCCCACAAAGAGAAAGAATGACCCCAAGAATTTATCAGACCGGTCTAATCTTGTTCTACATATATATGGCACTCACTCTTGTTCTTTTATGTCTTTTATATTTTGTGGGGAATATGAGTCTTTACGATTCAATTATTCACACTTTTAGCACCGTTTCAACGGGGGGTTTTTCGAGCTACCCTATCAGTATTCAATATCTAAACAATTTAACCGTTGAAGTTATTATTGCTGTTTTTATCTTCTTGAGTGGAACCAGCTTTGCTATATATTATTTTCTCATTAAAGGAAATTATAAGAAAATCTTTGAAAATTCAGAATTCAAAGCTTACATATTGCTAAATACGTTCCTAATATTTTTTCTTGTTTTTCTCCTCTACAAATACTACGACTTTAGTAGCCTGTCCGATTGTTTTAGATTTGGTAGTTTTCAAGCACTTTCTCTTTCCACAGGAACAGGGTTTACATCATTTAATTTTAACGACTGGTCTAATCATGCAAAAATAGTTCTTTTAGCAGTTATGATTCTGGGCGGTTGCTCGGGTTCCACTACCGGTGGTATAAAGATCATGAGAGTACTAATCGTTTTCAAGAGAATTTATATTGAAATTAAGAGAAGAATAAGTCCAAACGTAATATCGACAGTAAAAATCAATGGGAAAGCTATTGATGACGACGTTGTGTCAGGTGTCTTCAGTTTCTTGTTTCTATATGTATTGATAATTGCAATCTCGGCTGTATTGCTTCTTGTTTTTGAAAGCGATGTGACATCTCTTAGTGCTCTTTCGGCATCTATTTCCTCTATAGCAAACGTTGGACCTGGATTTGAACAAATCAATCCATCCTCGAACTATTCATTTTTTTCAGGACAATCCAAAATCCTACTATCTTTTTTGATGCTTTTTGGTAGACTCGAGCTTTTTACAATGATTGCTCTTTTAGTACCATCATTTTGGAGAAAATATTAATTTTGTTATGTTAATATCCTCTTATTAATGTCTGATACTAGAGGTAAAACAATCATCATTGGAAATTTTGATGGTGTCCACCTGGGCCATCAAAAATTGATTGACCTTGGAAAAAGAATTTCCCAAGATACAAGAACTCAATTAGCTCTTATAACATTCAGACCTCATCCTAAGACAATAATTCTGGATAAAAACATTGATTTATTATTACCTTATGAAGCTAAAATAGGTCTCCTAGGTCAAATTGGTATAAAAGAGATTGATGAAATTGAATTTACTTTAGAAATATCTAAATTGGACCCAGAGATTTTTATAGACCAGTTTGTAATTAAAAGACATAGTCCTACAAACATAGTAGTTGGTACCAATTTCAAGTTCGGATTCAAAGCTTCAGGTAACACCGAGACCCTCAAAAGGCGTGGCTTGTCCCAATACACAGTTCACTTGGTTGATATGGTGGAAAGTGCGGGTCAAAAAATAAGCTCAACTTCCATTAAGAATTTGCTGTCAAATGGAGATATTGAAAAAGCGAATAGATTTCTGGGTAGATATTACTTTGTATCTGGTGAAATCATGGAAGGTGAGCGAAGAGGAA
>CAJXCX010000069.1:0-5309 GCA_913051685.1 uncultured Spirochaetales bacterium | reverse complement strand
TAAATGTGTTATTAAGCCAACAAATAGAGCAACTAATACGATACCACTAAGCACTTTGATATACAGACTTAAATCGATATGCGAAGCATTAGAAATACCTAGACCAAATAAAGTGAAAAGAATCAAACATACAAAAGCTGATCCCAAATAGTCTCTTCTTAACATTGCTATCTATTCCTTAAAATTTAAATATAATATATTTTACGATGAAATCAAAGGAAAGTGTAACAGTCTTTGGTGGAGGTAGTTGGGGAACTGCAATTGCAAAAGTGTTGGCGGAAAACTCTTGTTATGTCAATCTTTGGATTAGAGAATCAAGCGTTGTTGATTCAATTATAAGAACTAGAGAGAATAAACTGTTTTTACCCGGGATTAAGCTGCCGGAGTTGATTCATCCAAAAAATGATTTACAGGAAGATTTCTTTAATACAAAATTCCTAATCTTCTCCTTCCCTACCCAATATATCAGAGGTTTTTTAAAAAAAATTAGAAATCAAATTAACAAAGACACGATATTAATCAATACGTCTAAAGGAATTGAGCAGAAGACAATGAGCTGTATCTATGAAATTTTCAATGACACAATTCCAAATGTAAAAAATAGATACTTAACGATGTCGGGACCTAGTTTTGCCCAAGATGTTGCAAAGAAATTACCTACCGCGGTCTCCATTGCTTCATTTAACCATTCGGTTTTACTGAAAGCCAAATCTTTATTTGATAATGACTATTTTAAAACTTATACCAGCAAAGACGTTATTGGAGTTGAAATTGGTGGCTCAATTAAAAATGTTATTGCTATCGGGGCGGGAATAATAGATGGAAGTGGTCATAGCGAAAGTACAAAGGCGGCATTTATAACAAGAGGTTTGTACGAGATTAGAATATTGGCGGAGCTTTTAGGAGCAAAAAAGACAACTTTTCTTGGTCTCTCGGGTGTTGGCGATTTAATGTTGACGGCATATGGTAACCAAAGTAGAAATAGAAATTTAGGTTTTATGCTTGGCAAAGGTATGAAGTTGGAGAAAATTCTATCTTCAACTCAAATGGTCGCAGAAGGGTATTTTACAAGCAAAGCCGTACACAAATTGTTAAGAAAATTCAAAGTTTCTTCTCCCATACTAGAGTCGATATACGGAATACTTTATAAAAATCAAGATCCCAAAAATCTTCTCGATATTCTATTAAAAAAAGATGTAATTACAGACATTTAGACTTCATTTTCTTTAATTAAAATGTATAATTACCGTACCCTTGGAGAGTGACTATTTCGCTAGATCAAAACATTCAAGTCGCTGAGATTTTCAACGAACTTAAGGACTCTTACCTAAGTTATTCATTAAGTGTAATTATTGGTAGAGCATTGCCGGATGTAAGAGATGGGTTAAAGCCTGTCCACAGAAGACTGCTCTATGGAATGAAAGACTTGGGTCTTGAATATAACAAATCTTACAAAAAATCCGCTAGGGTTGTTGGAGATGTAATGGGTAAATTTCATCCTCATGGTGACAGCGCCCTTTATGAAGCTTTAGTGAGAATGGCTCAAGATTTCTCTCTGCGATATCCACTTGTAGAAGGCCAGGGAAATTTTGGGTCTGTTGATGGCGATCCTGCGGCCGCTATGCGATATACAGAAGTTAAATTATCAAAGCTCTCATCGCAAATTCTAGAAGATTTAGACAAAGAAACGGTTGATTTCATTGAAAATTACGATGGTTCGACAAAAGAACCCAAAATATTACCATCGAGAATTCCAAATCTTTTATTAAATGGTGCGTCAGGAATTGCTGTTGGAATGTCTACCAATATTCCTCCACACAATTTCAAAGAACTTATTACAGCCATTGTTGAGCAAATTAAGAATCCTAAAATAACACTGGATGCATTATTAAAGATTGTACCCGGGCCTGATTTCCCAACAGGAGGGATTATCCATGGTTCGAAAGACATTATTCGTCAGGCATACACAACTGGTAGAGGAATAATTAAATTGCGAGGTGTCGCAAATATCGAACCCGAAACAAACAAAATAATCATTACCGAGATACCATATCAAGTTAATAAAAGTAAATTGATTGAAAAGATTGCTGATTTAGTTAGAGAAGAAAAAATAAAAGGCATATCCGATATTCGTGATGAATCCAACAGAGATGGAATAAGAATCGTCATTGATCCTAAAAGAGCTGAAGATCCAAATGTACTATTAAACAATCTTTTTACTTTAACACCTTTAAGTACCACTTTTGGAATAATTCTTTTAGCGATTGATAATGGAAAACCAAAACTTTTAAATTTGAAAGAAATAAATCAATGTTTTATTAATCATAGATTCGAAATAATTACAAAAAGATTTTTGTTTGAGCTTAATAAATCTAAAGCGCGACTTCACATTCTTGAAGGATTCAAGATTGCTCTTGATGCTCTAGATAAGACAATCAAGATTATCAGAAAATCAAAAGAACCTCTAGGTGCAAAACTAGCTTTAATAAAACAACTCAAGATTACTGAAATTCAGGCGCTGGCTATATTGGATTTAAGACTTCATAGACTTACCGGAATGGAGCAGGAAAAGATATTAGATGAGCGAAAATTACTTATTAAAAGAATAAAGGAAATAGAAAAAATTCTTTCAAGTGATGCTGAAATTAATAAGATTATGATTTCAGAATTAAATGAAGTAAATAATAATTATGGCGATGAACGAAAAACCAGAATAGAAGATCGTGATTTGGGAGGAATTACTGTTGAGGATTTAATAACGAAAGAAGATATGGTCGTTACGTTAACACACGAAGGATTTATCAAAAGAACTACTTTGTCTTCGTATAGAAGTCAAAAAAGGGGTGGAGTCGGAAAGACGGGAGCAACAAGCAAGAATGATGATTTCGCCGAGACTGTTTTTGTTGCTTCAACACATGATTACGTTGTTTTCTTTACTAACAAAGGAAAGTGTTTTTGGAGAAAGGTTCACGAATTACCCGAAGCAAGCTTAGTAGCAAGAGGACGTGCTTTAACTAATTTGCTAAATCTGAGCAATGAAGAAATTGTGAAAGCATGTGTTTCTCTAACGGATTTCGAACAAGATAAATTTTTAATTATGACCACTAAACGAGGAATTGTTAAAAAAACAAAACTCGAGGAATATTCACGTCCTAGAGCTAATGGAATAATCGCAATTAATTTGAAGAAAGATGATGAATTGATTTCTGTTCAAACTAGTTCAGGCGCTGATGAAATTATAATCTCAACAAGAATGGGGCAAGCCTTAAGATTTAACGAAGAGAAAGTTAGGGCGGTCGGTAGAAACAGTATGGGAGTTAAGGGTATAAAACTCAACGAGCAGGACCATGTTGTTAGTTCTGAAATTATTAAAGATAAAAAATCTCAAATACTCACTATCACTGAGAATGGTTTTGGTAAAAGAACTGAGGTTGGAAAATATCGACTTACCTCTAGAGGAGGAAAGGGCGTTATGACGTTAAAGGTTACCGATAAAACTGGAGAAATAGTTAATGCTTTTCAAACTGATAACGACTCGGACATTATCTTGCTTTCGTCTATTGGTAAAGCTACAAGGTTAAAAGCATCAGATATTTCCATTATAGGTCGGGCTACTCAGGGCGTAAAATTGATGAAAGTAAATGAGAATATTAAGGTTGTAGCTGTAGCAAAAATACAGGAAAAAGATGGTGAGTAAATTATTTGTAGAATTAAGAAATCTTTTTAAATCAATCGAAAATTATAATTGTTTTGTATGTTCCGACACTAATCCAATTGGCCTTAATTTAGATATCCAGTATGTGGATAATCAAACCTATGCCGTATTTAATTTATCAAATTTATATTCCGGCTTTCCTTCAGTGATACATGGTGGGATACAAGCAACCATAATAGACGAGATTGGGTGGTGGACAATGTTTAATCAAATTAAACGCTTAGGCTTCACAAAATCGCTTTCCGTAGAGTACCTATCTCAAATTGAAACGGAAAAGGAATTAAGAGTAGTAGGAAAAGTAGTTGACAATCCAGCCAAAGATTTAATTAATGTAGAAGTAGAAATATTTTCTAATGATATGCCCGCTAAGACAAGAGGTATTGTTGAATACAAGTTGCTTAGTGACAATGCTATAAAGAAATATTTTGGACTGCAATTCTCTGAAAAATTCAAAGGGATAATGAGCAATGATTAAACTATTTCTTGAATATATCTTGAAATCACAGCGGGAAACGGGACTCGAACCCGCGACCTTCTGCTTGGCAAGCAGACGCTCTAGCCAACTGAGCTATTCCCGCGCTATAGACTTTAACTAATTATACTTCTATATTTTTTATGTCAAGATAGAGTCAATAAAATGAAAGATAGAAAAAAGATATTTGGAGATATCAAAAGAGTTGTTATTAAAATTGGATCTAAGGCACTCTCTAATAAACAAAACAAACTTAGCCCGTCTAGGATAGAATTTTTAGCATTAGCGGTTGATTATCTTAGGTCAAGGAATATTGAATGTTTGATAGTTTCATCCGGATCAATACTTGCTGGGAATGAACTCTTCTCATTAAATATAAAAAATTTAAATATAGTTAAGAAGCAAGCGCTTGCATCTTTGGGGCAGGTAAAGTTGATGAGCTATTACATTAAAGCATTTCAATCGAGAAAAATTGATGTATCTCAATTACTATTGACGAATGATATCTTTACGGACAGAAAAAGATTTCTGAACACAAGAGCAACTATACTCGAGCTTATAAAGATGAAGATTACTCCGATTATCAATGAGAACGATACGGTCTCCGTCGATGAAATCATGTTTGGTGACAACGATATACTTGCATCGAAGGTTGCATCTATGATGGATGCGGATTGTTTAATACTTCTCACGGACATTGATGGGCTATATGATTCAAATCCAAAAAAGAATAAAAAAGCTGAACTAATTCGAATACTACAAGAGGATCAGTTTGATTCTAAAGTTATTCACGATACATCTGCTGACATATCGTTTGGAGGTATGAAATCTAAAATAGACGCAGCATTGGAAGTCGCCAAATTTGGTATTCCAACTATTATAGCCAATGGCAAGAAAAAAAATGAATTATTAAAAATATTTCAATATGAAGACGTTGGAACTGCAATAATACCGAGCCCCATCAAAATTAAAAACAGAAAGAAATGGATCGGCATGGGCCCAAAATCCTCCGGGAAATTGTTTCTTGATGATGGAGCATCAGAAGCAATAACAAAAAGAGGCAAGAGTCTTCTGCCATCTGGTATTTTGAAAATTGAAGGCAGATTTTCAAAAGGGCAACAA
>CAJXCX010000068.1:0-5379 GCA_913051685.1 uncultured Spirochaetales bacterium | reverse complement strand
GTAATCATTAAAATTACTGTATCTAATCATCGAGAATAAAGCCCTAAATTGGGTTTGCTGACTATCTTCTTGATAACCAATGAATGGATATAAAATATCCAATGATCTAAATTTAAGTTCGTAGTTCGCTTCATAATAAATAATTGGCCTAAATGTATAGACCTTTGAGGATTCATCTTTTTTGTATTCAAATATTGGACCAAAAAAAGTTGATTCTTCTGCCAGCACGGCAGAGGGGGATAGGAATATTGCAATACCCATTGAGAGTATAAAGTTTCTCATAGATAAACTCGCTTGATTCTTTTACTTATTCCACAAACAATTTCATACGGAATTGTCTTAATAGCCAACGCTATATCGTTAGCAGTATGAAGAGAGTCGTCAAAAATTATTACTTCATCACCAACCTTCGCATCCGCGCATTCTGTTATATCTATCATGGTTAAATCCATACATATTGTGCCTACGATTCTACATTGTCTTCCGTTATGAAATACATAACCCTTGTTTGACAAAAATCTTGGGAGGCCATCCGCATAACCTATAGGTATAACAGCTATTTTTATATCCTTTTCGGCTGCGAAATCCCTTCCATAGCTTACGGTTTCTCCCTTATCGATATTTCTTATCTTAATAATTGAGGATTTTAATCGCATAACAGGTGAAAGCTTATCACCAGGATTCTTTGCTAAGCCATACATTAGAATTCCTGGTCTAACCATATTCAGGTGGGAATCAGGATAATTTATAATTCCGGAACTATTCGCCATATGAAAGAACTTTATGTTTTTAATGCTAGATTTATATTTTTCTATTATCTTATTAAACTCACGTATTTGACCTTTAGTAAAATTTGATTCTTCTTTCTCGGATTCCGCAAAATGAGTATAGACACCCTCTAGGTTCAAATTGCTGTTATTGGAAATTATCCTTATAGTTTCATCTATTTGGTCCACATCAATTCCTAATCTATTCATACCAGTATCAACTTTCAGATGGAAAGAGATTGTTTCTCCTTTAAGGCTATTAATAAAATTAAGTTGATTTAAGTCATATATCGTAAAAACAATATTGTTCTTCACCGCCTCCAAGATTTCGCTTTCACTGATAGATCCAAGAATCAAAATGTAGCATTGGATTTTTGCATCTATCAGTTCCCTGGCTTCTTTAAGGGTTGCTACAGCAAACCTATCGACACCAAGCTCTATCAAAGCTTTAGTCATCTCAACAGATCCGTGCCCATACGCATTGGCTTTAACGACTGCCAAGACTTCAACTTCTTTATCGATTATCTGATTTAAATAATTAACATTCTTAGATAGGTTCTTAAATTCTATCTCTACTTTGGTAGATGTCATTATTTTCTAAATCTAACATAGATGACTTTATTTCTCGAATATCTGGTCTCATTAATTATTTATGATATATTTTCTCTTATTTAAATTAAATGTCGTTTTCATCCTTAGAAAAGAAATCAACTGCCATCGTAAGTTTAATCCTTGCATTGAGATTGCTTGGATTGTTTATGTTGCTACCCATCTTTAGTATTTACGCAATTGAGTACACGGGTTCCAATGCATTCCTCGCGGGAGTTGCAATTGGAACATACTCTCTTGCACAAGCAATAATGCAAATACCGTTGGCATACCTTAGTGATAGAATAGGAAGAAAAAAAGTTGTCATTTTAGGATTGCTTGTTTTTACAATTGGGAGCTTGATTTGTTACATAGCGAACGATATTAACTTATTGATTCTTGGAAGAATCGTACAAGGTCGTGGAGCTATAAGTTCCGTTGGTGTTGCGACTTTAGCAGAAAATACTGATGAAAAAAACAGAGCAAGTGCTTTTACCATTGTTGGACTCACCGTTGGTATTGCATTTGTTGTTGGTTTTTTAATGGGGCCATTTCTATCTTCCATGTTTAGTTTTAGGATTCTTTTTTTATTACTATTCTTTTTTGGAATCCTAGCTCTTATAACAACTTTAATGTTCTATCCTAAAAATAAAGCTAGTACCGGTGTATTAACAAAGAAAATAAACTTCAAACCAAGTAAGGCCGTAATTGGAATTTATTCCTCTTCTTTCATGTTGTCATTCATACTAAGCATGTTCCTCTTCTCGTATCCATTGATGTGGCAAGAACTTGGAACTTCCGAAACCCAGTTGAGCTTTGTATATCTAATAGTTTTTTTACCATCAGCGCTTCTTATCTACCCATCAATAAGATTCCTTGAAAAGATTAGTAAGATTGATATATCAATTAAAGCTGCTTGGGTCTTCTTGCTGATAAGTTTTGGCTCATTTCTATTTATATTCAAGGGTGGTCTTTCCTTGTACGTCCTTGGCATCTTCTTTTTTATGGGTTCATCAGTTTTTCATTCGCTTTTACCCAGTCTGCTGTCACTATACATATCGGACAACAATATGCGAGCAACGGAAACCGGCCCTTATTATCTTATGAGTTTTTTTGGACATGCGGTCGGAAGCATCTTGGCTGGATACATATACTCAGGCAGTAAGTATTTTGACTTCACAAATCATACAATCCTAATATTCATATGTCTTTTAATTCTTGCATGTTGGGCTTATATCGGTATTCCTAAACATGATATAACGAAAAGATAAACACCAATCCGTTAGGTATTATTAAGCATATGTCAATTGTAGTAATAATTAACAATGCCCCGTCCTCGACTAAGACGTGGAATGCTTTTCGTCTTGCTGCTGCACTTATAGGTCAGGATGAAGATGTTGCGATATTTTTAATGAATGATGGCGTGTTTAACGCAATAAGTAATCAGGAGCCTCCTGACGAAATTAAAGGCCAATCAACATCAACAAAAATTAAAGAATTGGTTGATATCGGCGCAAAGGCTTACTATTGTTCACAATGTTTAGAGACAAGGGGAATCAAAGAAGCCCAATTAATCCCCGAAATATCAAAATCAAACCTCCCCAATCTTTCTCTGGCTATCAAAGAATCTTCCAAAGTCATCAGTATGTAAAAAATTAATTAAACGGTTTTAGCGCCATAAGTCTTTTAATTCGTTCTTCCACTGGTGGATGAGAACTGAACCACTTCCCGACTCCTCCAGTCAAAGGGCTTATTATGAACATATGGCTGGTGGCCGTATGACGCTCTTCGTGAGGGTCGGGCTTGTTGGCGCACGAGAGAACATAAGCATTGATTTTATCTAATGCAGAGGCAAGAGCCGAAGGTCGATTGGTAATTTGGGCAGCTGTATAATCAGCTTTAAATTCTCGTGTTCGAGAGATAGCCATTTGGATAATTAGAGCAATAATCGGGGCCAAAATTGCAATTAAGAGATGGCCTATTAGGTTTCCAGAATTTCTATTACCCCTAAAAGCACTAAAAATTAATCCCCATTTTACTATAGAAGCAATTATGCTAATTGATCCAGCGAAAGTAGCAGCAATTGAGGCTATGAGAATGTCTTTGTTTTCGATATGCGCAAGTTCATGAGCAAGAACTCCTTCAAGTTCTTCGCTGTTTAATTGATCAATAAGAGCGCTGGAAACAGCCACCACAGAATGTTGCTGGTTTCTTCCAGTGGCAAATGCATTAGGAGTATCCGATTGGTAGATAAAAAGTTTAGGGCCAAGAATATTTGCTTTTTTGCAAAGACTAGAAAAAAGATCTGATAAACTTCTGTAGTTACTACCATCAACTTCCTTTGCTTTAAACATTCTTAACACAATCTTATCAGACATCCAGTAAGAACCTATATTCATTATGGTTGCAAAGATAAAAGCAAACCACATACCACCTGAACCCCCAAAATATGCACCAATCAAAACAAAAAAGGTTGTCATAACCGCTAATAAAAAACCTGTTTTTAAAGTATTCATTTCTATATATTACCCCCGCAGGATTCCAAATTATTTCTCAAGATATATTTCTGATGGCAGTCTTCAGCAATATAGTAAGCCATAGCCGGAACAACTTCTGTAACTACTTTTAGTGTAGTGTTTGATTTCGCATTAAGCTCTTCAATGATTTCATCAGCAATTTTCCTTTGAAATTCATCATGATAAAAAATAGAGGATCTATATTGAGGCCCAATATCCGGTCCTTGTCTGTCACGCGTTGTTGGATTATGGATATCGAAAAAAAAGAGGCATAAGTTTCTAAAATCTAGTTCACCTTCATCGTATTTAACATTTACTACTTCGGCATGGCCAGTGAGACCAGAGCAAACATCAAAGTACGTAGGATTGACAAACTTGCCCCCCATATAACCAACAGTCGTTTCCATTATTCCATCGAGCTGCATGAAACTGTTTTCGACTCCCCAAAAACAGCCTCCTGCAAATGTTGCTTCTTTTAAGTTTACCATATCAGTATTATAACAATTTCATATGGTTTTTGTGAGCTCTAGTTTCTCTCCCCACAGTCTATAAAGCAAATCGTCAATAATTTTAGTATTCTTCTTATAGCAATCAGAGTCTTGTATAGTTTCTGAGCAACTTTTAGCGTCTTTAAGAACGTCAAAATCTCTTCTTAGATTCGCTAGACAAAGGTCCCAAAATTTACCTGATTGTTCGACACCAGCACCATAAAAAGCTCCAGGTCCTCTAATTTCTAAATCTTTTTCAGATAGAATAAAACCATCAGAAATTTCTTTAAAAATAGATAATCTATCGCTCGAATCAGAACTAATTTCATCAACAAGCAAGATACAATAAGAAGAATGAAATCCTCTACCAATCCTTCCTCTAAGTTGATGAAGTTGAGACAAGCCAAATCTTTCTGGGTTATATATTATCATTATGCTTGCATTGGGTATATCTACTCCAACCTCAACAACCGTTGTTGATACAAGAATATCAATTTTTTTATTTTTAAAGTCGTCCATTGTCCGTTCTTTTTCTTCCGTGCTAAGTCGTCCATGCAGTATCGCTAATTTGTGGTCTTTTAGTTTTCTTTTTCTTAGTTGAGAGTAAACAGATTCCACATCAGCAAGATTCTGAAACTCTAAATTGTCCGATTTGTTTATAAGAGGACATAGGACAAATGCCTGTCTACCTGTATCCAACTCATGCTTTACAAATGAAAAGACTTCTTCAATATCTTCAATGTCCTCGATTCTTGTCTCAATCGTACCCCTGGATGGGGGTAAAGAATCAATACTTGAAAGGCTAAAATCACTAAAAAAAATTGATGATAAGGTTCTTGGTATTGGCGTCGCGGTCATAGTTAGGATATCAGGGTTTCTACCTTTTTCAGTCATTAATTTTCGTTGCAGAACCCCAAATCGATGTTGCTCATCAATTACAACAAGTCCTAAATCGTTGTATTCCACTCTATCTTGAAATAGAGAATGAGTACCTACCACGAATTTCGTACTTCCTGATTT
>CAJXCX010000067.1:0-5386 GCA_913051685.1 uncultured Spirochaetales bacterium | reverse complement strand
TAGCGTGTTGTGCAATTGAAATGATGTCAACTTTCGCATCTAGATACGATTTGGACAGATTGGGGATGATAACAAGAGCCTCTCCAAGGCAGTCAGATCTAATGATTGTTGCTGGAACGGTTACGGTCAAAATGGCAGAACGGATAAAAACGCTATATGACCAAATGGCGTCACCGAAATGGGTTATTGCCGCAGGCAGTTGCGCCATATCAGGTGATCACTACAGGCATATTTACAGTGTAGTACCTGGTGTAGATTGGGTTATTCCTGTAGACGTGTATGTACCTGGATGCCCTCCTACTCCTGAGGCATTTATAGATGGTATTTTAGAATTGCAGAATTTAATATCAAAGGGAGAAACATCGCCAGCCTACAATGCTGCGACATACGTAGGGAAGGACGCCCCAACAAGAACAAACGGAATAAAGAAAGAAAAGAACCTAATAGAAAGTAGATTTGTAAATCAGGACGAAATATTAGAATATGCATCTGAATATAAAAGCAAAGGATTTTTATATCTAAAATTTATTACCGCTACAGACTTTGAAGAAGGCTTGACGCTTACATATTCTCTATCTAACACCAAAACCAATGAAGACATAGAGCTCAATGTCAATCTAAGAAGCAATTTAGAAATAGATTCATTATCAAATTTATTTGTCGGTGCAAACTGGCAGGAAAGAGAAATATATGATTTGTTTGGAATCGGTTTCGCTGGTCACCCAAACTTAAAAAGAATAATGATGCCTGAAGATTGGATAGGCCATCCTCTAAAAAAGGAATATGCTATGGAGACACATCGTCTCCCATATAGGCCATCCAAAGAGGAGTACGAATCTTGGAAGACGAAGTTGTAGAAAAAGATTTTGGTGATTTAGCAATCAATATGGGGCCTCAGCACCCATCTACTCACGGTGTGTTTAGGCTTAAATTGTATTTACAAGGAGAAAAGATTAACAAGGTCGAGCCCTTTCTTGGATACCTCCATAGAGGTGTCGAAAAACTCACTGAAGTCCTCGATTACGACATGATTCCACCTATTCTTGAAAGAGATGATTATTTGTCGCCAACTTCGAACTCTCTTGGTTTTGTCAATGCCGTCGAAAGGATGTCTAATATCAGCGTTCCGAAAAAAGCATCATATATCAGAGTGCTAACCGCAGAACTTCAAAGAATAAGTTCTCATCTAGTAGCCCTAGGGACTTACGGGCTTGATCTCGGGGGCGCCCTTGGAGGAGGTGCAAGTCTTTTTCTCTATTGTTTTAAAGAACGGGAAAACATATTGGACATCATGGAAAAGTTAACTGGAACTCGTTTCCATACCAACATGAATCAGATTGGTGGCGTTAGGTATGATGTCAACACGGATTTGATAAAACAAATTAAAAATCTAACAGAATACCTCAGACCAATTTTGACTGAATATAAAGATATAATCTCCAAAGACGAAATTTTCATAAAAAGAACAAAGGATGTTGGGACAATCTCTTCGGAACTTGTTCAAGAAGCCGGGGGTTCGGGTCCCGTAGCAAGAGCGTCTGGTATTAATTTCGACATACGAAAAAACAAGCCTTATGAGTGTTATGATGAATTTGATTTCGATATTCCACTGGGGACGAATGGAGACTCTTATGATAGAACCATTGTTAGGATACGAGAAAATCTTGAGTCATTAAAGATTATAGAGCAAATTACAAATGGAATACCCTCCGGAGATTTAAGCTCGAGAAAGCCAATTAAAAGTGCAAAGCTTTTAAAGCCCCCAAAAGGTTCATATTATTCATCCGTTGAATCTCCACGAGGGGAGTTAGGGTTTTTTATCGTCTCAGACGGGAGTTCAATTCCCTACAGGATGAAAATTAGATCCCCTTCCTTTTCTAATTTGTCAATAATCGAAACAATATTGCCAGGAAATTTTGTCGCAGATTCAGTAACAATTCTTGGCTCTTTAGACCCAGTATTTGGGGACGTAGACAGATGATGTTTGTCGAATTCCTTAATTTTAGTAAGCCCATTTTTCAATCCATTGGAATTCTTGTGTTAATAGTCGCTTACTTAACTTGGCTAGAAAGAAAAGTAGCAGCAAGAATGCAATCAAGAATCGGGCCGTACTTTGTAGGTAAACCCCATGGTTGGCTACAACCATTAGCCGACGCCTTAAAACTAATGAGTAAGGACGATGCAAAACCAAAAAATTCCGATTCTTTGTTATTTAGTCTTGGACCTATGTGGGTAATAGTTGTCAGTCTATCATCATTTGCATTATTACCATTTTACTTCGATCATCCAATGATAGACGCAGATTTAAGTTTAATGCTATTTCTTGCTATAAGTTCTCTTATTATCGTTGGTATATTTATATCAGGATGGTCTTCCAATAATAAATATGCACTGATATCTGTTATAAGAACAACGGCTCAAATAATATCATACGAGATTCCACTCGTAATCTCTCTTTTGATACCATGCATTTTAATTGGGAGTTTAAACTTCGGAGATTTAATTTCCTCTCAAAAAAATACTTGGATAGTTTTTTATCCTGGTCTAGGTCAAATCAGTTTCATCATCTTCTTTGTTTCTGCTCTTGCCGAAGGAAATAGAATACCGTTTGATTTACCTGAAGCCGAATCGGAACTCGTTTCCGGGTACACAACCGAATATTCAGGAATCAAATTTGCTTTGTTTTACTTGGCAGAATATGTTCATCTTTTTGCTATTTCTGTTCTCGCGTCAATAGTTTTTCTCGGTGGTCCAAATGGACCTTTTGTTAACTCAAACATTCTAATAGTTATCAAAGCCCTACTCTTTTTTACTTTTATCTTATTTATCAGGTGGAGCTTTTTTAGGATTAGAATAGATCAGTTACTGAGATTCAATTGGATAAAACTTATCCCAATTTCTTTTGTTGCACTATTAGCTGCATGTTTTACGAGATATATAGTTGGGTTCAATTAAGATGAATATAGTCAACCTAGCAAGAAATATTGCACGAAATCTACGGTTTACTCTAAAGAATATTCCCAAAAAGGCAGTAACTATAAATTATCCCGTAGAAAGAAGAGAGCTCCCTGAAAGGTTAAGACTGGGAACTTTCGGATTAACAACCAATCAGAAAACCGGGGAGGAGGCTTGCATTGCCTGTAAATTATGTGAAAGAATATGCCCGTCTCAAATTATCGATATTGAAATTGAAAAAAGAGATGGGAGAGGATGGGCAAAGAGTTTCGATTTGGATTTACAAAGCTGTATACAATGTGAATTGTGCGTGCAAGTTTGTCCAACAGATGCAATTATAATGATGAGAACGCCCGAGAGGCCCGTGGTTTTAAGGTCAGATTTATATTTAACAAAATCAAAAATGTTAAAAAATGCGCTAGAATACGAAGAATCTTGGGCTAAAGGAAGCGTGTTGCAAGATAGTCACAATCCAACTTCTGGTGAAAAAGATGCTTGAAAATTTATTATTAATTTTTTGTATCGTTGTAATTGCCTCTGCATTAACTACGTGCATGAGCTCTAAGATAATCAGATCTACATTTTTTTTCGGAATTACACTTTTCTTAATGGCATTTATTTTTATATTTGTAGGATCACCTTTACTTGGCACAGTTCAAATACTTCTATATACGGGCGGGACGTTGATTTTATTTCTTTTTGCTATCATCTTAACCGGCAATTGGGACTACAACAATTTAGGTGAAACCTTTCATTATCCAACGCGAGGTCTTTCCGTATCTTTTTTGTTTTTCATAAGCATGTCTCTCTTGCTTTCGCAATCAGAGGTGTTTGATACATTGGAAAAATCTTTTGCAACAAATTTTGAATCCTCAGTGCACGATATAAGCTACTCGCTGTTCAATGATTGGGTCTCAATATTAGAACTATCTTCACTTCTTCTTCTCGCAACCATAGTGGGCTGCCTAACTTTATTAAAATTTAGAAAGGAGATTAAATAAGTTGTTTTCAATTCTTATACATACTGCTCTCTTAATTAGTTCAATCGGAATTTTTATGCTTTTAAGCAAAAAACACATATTGTCAATACTAATTGGAATTGAGTTGTTTTTAAACGGAATAAACTTGTTTTTTATTACTGTTGCTAGATCACACGCAAATGACGCGGCAGACATTTTTATTTTATTCATTTTAGTAATCACGGCCTGCGAAGTCGCTACAGGATTGGCAATCTTTCTGGTAAACCAAAGAATCAATAAAACAATTGATATCAATGATTTAAACAAACTAAAGGACGTTTAAAGAATGCAAGAGTTTATAATCTATTTATCATTAGTTCCAATTTTAGCAGTATTCCTAAATAGCTTACTAAAAGGTCCAAGATATTTAAGCTATTCAATACCCACGATAATATATCTAATAATTTTCGCTCTTATAGTTGCTCACACTCCAAAAAATCCCATCTTAGGTTTTGAATTGGCTGAGAGAGGGGTAATGCTTAAAGATTATTCATTGCTATTCTTTTCAATCAACGAAGTAGCACTTGTGCCGAACAACTCCTATCAGGTTTATCTAGATTTCATTTTCGATAGAGACTATTCGCTTATGGCATTAATTGTTTTGGGAATCTCTACTTCCATTCTTCTCTATTCTTCGAAATTTATAGAGTCCGAAACTACCACGAGATACAACAGGTACTTTCTATTTTTAACAATTTTTATAAGTTCAATGTTTCTTTTTTCTTTATCAAATGACTTATTCGGAAGCTTTATTTTCTGGGAGTTGCTAGGTCTCTCTTCTTATTTTCTAATCGGGTATTGGAATAAGGATGACGAAGCAATTAAATCATCTACTATGGCATTTTGGATTACCAGAGTTGGCGATTTGTTCTTCTTGGCCGGTTTGATTATGATTTTTTGTGACCATGGTCATTTAAGTATTGACAAGTTGGGAGAATCGATAGAGACAATTACGACCTTGCCCATGGCATGTATCGCGATCGGTATCTTATCAAAATCAGCACAGTTTCCATTCAATATTTGGCTTCCTAAAGCCATGAAGGGTCCAACACCTGTTTCTTCTCTAATTCATTCCGCAACTATGGTTGTTGCCGGGGTCTTTCTTTTATACAAAACGCACCCACTCTATTCGCATCATGTTTTTACGCTTAATCTTTTATTTTACATAGGAATTATTTCCACTCTTATTGGTTCGATAATAGCTTTTACCGAAAAAGATTTAAAGAAAATCCTCGCTTATTCTACAATCTCCCATATTGGTCTTATGTTTGTTGCCATGGGATTACCAAGAGCAGCCGATATAGGATATTTTCATCTTTTTTCACATAGCTTGTTTAAATCAATGCTATTTCTATATGCTGGTATCATAATTATCCTCAAGGGATCCTCTAATATTGAAGATTTAAAAGGAA
>CAJXCX010000066.1:0-5459 GCA_913051685.1 uncultured Spirochaetales bacterium | reverse complement strand
CTGTTTGTTTTAATTGGAGATACTCCTTTTTATTTCAATCAATCATTGATGGACAAGCTCAAATTGATGGTAAAAGAAGCCAATTTAGAATCAAAATTCTTATTTACCGGCTATAAGGACAAAGTAAACTCATATATGGCTGATTTTGATATCTTTATTATCCCTTCAATGTACCCAGACCCTTTTCCACGAGTCGCGATAGAATCAATGGCCTTAGGCAAGCCTATTCTTGGCTACAGGGTAGGTGGCATTGATGAGATTATCGACGATGGTGTAAATGGTTACTCTTTTGATTTAGAGGATACAGATTTAATTAACAAACTAATTGATCTTATAGAAGATCGTGAACTAAGGCTTAAAATGTCCTTTGAGGCAAGAAAGAAGGCAGTTAACGAATATGATTCTAGAGTTATAGCGACCAAGATACTTTCGGAAATTGAATCACTCAGCTCTTGAGGTTCGATATCTTACTCTAAGGCTTACCCCGGCTATGTCAAACTCTTTCCTTATGGATCTTTCAATAAATTTTTTGTATGTATTGGGAATCCCTTTTGCGAAATTAACAAATAAAATCAATGAGGAATGGGCGCCAGTTGTCTGGGTGGCATAGTAGAGCTTTAACTTTCTCCCCTTGTTGACAGGAGCCGTTGATTTTTCAATCAGAGCTTTTAAGAATTTGTTTAATTTATTTATATTAATTTTCATTTTTAAGTTTTTATGTATTGTATCAATCAACGTATAAATTTTATTTATATTCTTTGATTTCAAGGCTGAGATGAGAATCGTTTGTGCATAATTAATTTCTGGCAAACTCTCAAGAATTTTCTCACTAATATTTTTTTCGTTTTTAATGTCGCTTGGTATTAGGTCAGCTTTGTTTATCGCGATTATTATCCCTTTGTTGTTTTTTTTAATTAACGAGGATATTTTCGAGTCTTGCTTGCTAGGCCCATATTGAGAATCAATTATTAGTATTACAATATCCGATTTTTCAATTGCATTTACAGCCCTGCTTGTGGAGTAGTACTCTATATCGTTATTAATTTTAGATTTTCTTCTAAGGCCTGCAGTATCTACGAAAAAATAATCCTGACTTCCTCTGTTGATTTTTACATTAACCGTATCCCTAGTCGTTCCTGGAATTTCACTTACAATTGAAATTTTTTCCTTCGCAAGAGAATTAATTAATGTCGATTTTCCCGCGTTCGGTTTGCCAACTATAGCAACTTTTGGTATAAAATCACCCGATTCTTCAATAGGACTATCGAGCGATTTAAAACTGTCCCCGATATATTCTCGCAATGTTGATAGGTTTCTATCGTGTTCGGCCGCAATTTGTACAAATTGTTTGATACCAAGCTTGTAAAATTCCGGAATATTTTCACTACTTTTTTTGTAATCAATCTTATTAATTACGGCAACATACCGTTTCTTTTCCTTCCTGATTATTTTTAATATCTCTCTATCTTCATTTTGGAGTCCCGCTTTACCATCAAGAAGGAAGATTATGAGATTCGACTTCTTTATAATCTCCAATATCTTTTCTTTAATTAAAGTAGGATAATGATTTTTATCGTTATCAAAACCTCCAGAGTCTACTAAGAAAAAGTTTTTATCGTTGATAATTAAATCTTCTTTAATTAAATCTCGTGTACTTCCAGGTTGACTAAAAACAATGGACTGTTTCTTGTTTAACAGACGATTAAACAAAGTGGATTTTCCAACATTTGGTCTGCCAACAATTGATATTAATGGTATCATGAACTGAATGCCTCTATCTATTTATGATTCTAATTTTTATACGAAAAGACTGAATAAATCAATCTTTAGAAATATCATCCTCAATACCATGAAATATTTGAAGATTGGCAATAAGGCGATTCATATATCTTTTATCTCGGACTACATGATGAGAAAAATCAATCTCAAATACAGAAAGATAGACAAATCAACGGATGTTTTGTCGTTTCCCCACAATGGTCCTGATTCAGAATTGATTGGTGAAATTTTCATCTCTATGAAGTATGTGAAAAAAAACTGTAAAAAGAATCGAAATTCGTTATTTAAAGAAGCCACGCTTTTGGTCATCCACGGAATTTTACATTTATTAGGATACGACCATAAAACGACGAAAGATGCCAGAAATATGTTCGATTTACAAGAAAAAATTTACAGTAAATATTCTTAGTTTTTAACAGCCTTTCGCCATTTAACTTTCGTTATCCTTTGGTGCGATTGAATCATAATCATCAAATTCCTCAATGTCAGGTAGGTCCGCTATGTCGTTCAAACTGAAAGTTTCCAAGAATTCATTAGTGGTAGTATAAAGATACGGCCTTCCCGGCACTTCCTTTTCTCCTACGATCTGTATCAATCCTCTTTCAAGTAAAACGTTTGTCACACCAGTAGAATCCACACCTCTTATTTTTTCAATTTCAATCTTTGTTACTGGTTGCTTTTTTGCAACGATTCCCAGGACTTCCAGGGCGGCTCTGCTTAATTTAAAAGGTTTTTTGTTTATAAATTCCGTCAACAAATCCTTATAAGACTCCTCGGTTCGAAATTGGTATCCACCGCCGATTTGTTCAATTTTTATGGATAAGCTCATACCCTCCCAGTCATTGATTAATTCGTCGGTAACTTTTTTGCACTCATTTATATCAATCGATAAGAAGGATGCAATTTCTTCCAGGGCTATAGGGACTTCTGATATAAAGATTAAAGCCTCAATTTTTCTTTTTAAGCTAGGCACCGCTCCTCTCCTTGGCAAAGAATTCTAAATTTTTTTCATCATTTCCAACGAAATCCAAGATAGACTCCCTAATCATGTCTAATATAATAAGAAAAGATAGAATTACGTTGTCCCTCGATAAATTTTTTACAAAAATTTGATTAAACCGAATATTCCCCTTGGTTTGAAACAGGCTCTCGATTTCTTTCCTTCTTTGATCTCGACTGATAAATTCTTGCTTAAACTCTATATCTGGTATTTCCTTGTACCTTTGTAATTGCAATAGGTTCTTAACGGCTGTAACGAGTTTCCACATATCGGTTTTTTGAAGTTCCCATATTACCTCGGTTTCAAAAGAATTATCGAATGACCTTTTGAACGTATCTCGTCCTAAAATCATTCTCTCGTTTAAATTTTCCGAGAGAAGTCTATACTTCTTGTAATCCCTGAGCATCTCTACGAGATTCATATCCGATTCTTCTATTGGTTCTTCGTCATCCTCTTCAGGTAGTAACGATCTAGACTTAATTCTTCCTAGCTCGGCGGCTATGACCATATAATCCCCTATATTATCGAAATCAAATTCTCTTAATAGTTCCACGTATTCTAAATATTGCTCGGTTACTTGGCTGAGTGAGAGTTCGTATATATCTAAATCTTTTTCTCTTATTAGGGTCAATAACAAATCAAGAGGGCCTTCGAAAATATCAAGTTTGACATTATCAAAAATCTTCATATTTGGCTGGGCATGCTCCATAATTTACCTGATGGCATTAGGAATTAATATGTCCACGATAGAAATAACTGGTGTAATTATAATACTAGGAAAGGTTTTAGCCAAGAGGAATATCAGCACTATGCAAACAATTACCAATCTGCCTGAATATCGGGAATAAGAATCCGCAAGTTTATCGGGCAAAAGACTATAGATTATATTCCCACCATCCAAGGGTGGAAGAGGTAGTAGATTAAAAATCCCTAGAGCAACATTTAAAAAAACCATAATTACAAAAAATTTTGACAGATTCATTGCTCCCATCAATGTGTCATAGTCACTTGATAAATTAAACAAATTAAAAAGTAAAGCAAAAAATAGCGCTATAATAAAATTTGATACTGGACCGGCGAGGGCTACAATATATAAACTTTTTCTTCCTTTTTCCAGATTTTCCACCATAACTGGTACGGGTTTCGCCCAACCAATACCTATTAAAAGTATCGCGATGGTCCCCCAAAGATCCAGATGCTTAAGTGGATTCAGCGTAAGCCTTCCTAGTCTTTGTGCCGTTTTGTCTCCCAAGAGTAGAGCCGCTAAGCCATGACTATATTCGTGAACACTCAACGAAAATAAGACAATAGGAATAACTACTAATAACACTTCGAGGCTAAGCATAGTCTTTAATCATCAACTCCTGAAAATGGGCCGTATTTTTTTAATATATCCTCTTTCTCTTTAAAGTTTCCGATATATCTTCCTGTTGTTGCAACGGACGAATGGCCTAGATGGTCCCTGATTCTAACAATATCATATCCCGATTCATGTAAATGCGTGCCTATTGTATGTCTAAACATATGAGCGCTAATTTTTTTATATTTTACTTTACCGTTCCTATCTAAATTTAATCCAGCGTCGAGACATATTTGTTTAATCTTTTTGTCCACACCGTGTCTGGTAAGGGGCTTGGAGAATTCTCGTTTATTTTTCCCATAAGCACTTATGAAAAGATAATCCGACTTTTTTCCATCCAGAATCAACGGTCTTTCGTTTTTGATATAATCAACCAGATTACGATATGCTGGCACAGGCTGCTCTCTGAGCTTACCTCCTTTGCCGTAAATTAACATGTAAGGATTGGAATTGTTTAATTTTAAATTGTCCATTTTGATCCCAATTAATTCCGAAACCCTGAGACCACAATAGTACAGTGTTTCAACGATGGACCGGTCTCTCTTGCTAGAACCCCGGTTGTTTTTTTTGAACTCTTTGGAATTTATATAGCGTAAGACTTTATCAATTTCTTCCTTATCAAGAGTTTGAGACTTAGATTGATTTCTCGATCTCCTTTTCGGGATCGGGGATACGTCTATCCTCTTTTTGTAGACTAAATACTTAAAGAAGCTCGACAACGATGAGATTATTCTCGTCTTGGAGTTCTCAGACCTTTCTCCAACGATTTTCTTTACAACTTTATTGGATTTGTCTCTCCATACTCGTTCGTACCGATTAAAAAAATTAGTTGTATAAAAATCTTCTACCAGACTGGAAGTAACGTTCTCGAAAGAACGAATCTTTTTTTCTTTTAGAAACGAAAGGAATAAGATTAGGTCATTCGAATAAGAAGTTGAAGTATTCGTAGTAATACTAGATCTTGTCAATTTCTTGTGTCTTATAAAATCATCAATTACTGTTTCCATCAATACCCTAAGTGCCACTTTCCCAAGAATTAAGATATCTATCCTGCTCCGCTGTTAGCTTGTCAATCTTAACATCCATTGATTTGAGTTTTATCCGTGCAACTTTATTGTCGATATCCAATGGCACATCATAAACCTTGTTTTGAAGTTTCTCGTAGTTTTTAGCTATATATTCAGCGCAAAATGCTTGGTTGGCAAAACTCATATCCATTACACTAGAAGGGTGTCCTTCTGCTGCAGAAAGATTGACTAGCCTTCCATCGGATAGAAGATATATCTTTTTTTTGCCAAGGGTAAATTCCTCTAAATCGTC
>CAJXCX010000065.1:0-5472 GCA_913051685.1 uncultured Spirochaetales bacterium | reverse complement strand
TTGCTACATATCACAATCCTGAAGGTCTTAACGTTATGGTATATGCTAGGTGTGTTGGGACTAGATACTGTTCTAATAACTGTTCATATAAAGTCAGGAGATTCAATTGGTTTACATACGAGTGGCCAGAACCACTCAACCTGCAACTTAATCCTGATGTAAGTGTAAGGTCAAAGGGTGTCATGGAAAAATGTAGTTTCTGCTCACAAAGAATTGCCCACGCAAAAGATCGTGCAAAAGACGAAAAAAGAAAGCTTAAAGAAGGTGAAGTGGTTACAGCATGTCAGCAGGCTTGTGCATGCAATGCTATTGAGTTTGGAGATTTGAACGATTCAAAAAGTAAAGTTGCGAAGTTAGGCCATGATGCAAGATCTTATACGTTGCTGAGCGAGCTCAATACAAGACCGTCAGTATCTTATCTTAAAAAAATTAGTTGGGACAAAGTGTAATGAGCGATATAGTTGAAGCACAGAAGTATTCAAATTTAAACAACACAGTTCTAAACATGCTTAACAAGCCTTCGTTTGGATGGTGGTCTATATTTGTTGTAGACCTTCTTCTTCTCGGATTTGGCATTTTTTGCTTTATGTATCAAATTTATACTGGCTTAGGTGTAGCCGGATATAGTCATCCGGTTCTCTGGGGTGTCTATATTACGGATTTTGTTTTTTGGGTTGGTATTGCGCATTCGGGAACTTTAATATCGGCAGTTTTGTATTTATTTAGAGCCAGATTCAGGATGTCTATATATAGAATTGCTGAGGCAATGACAGTTTTTGCCGTTTTCACTGCCGGACTCTTCCCTATTATTCATCTCGGAAGACCATGGAATTTTTATTGGCTCCTCCCATATCCTAATCAAAGAGGGCTTTGGGTTAACTTTGATTCTCCTCTTTTGTGGGATGTTTTTGCTGTTGGTACTTATCTAACTATAAGTTCGACTTTCTTCTTTATTGGGATGATTCCCGATATTGCTGCGATTAGGGACTCTGTTGTTGGCAAAGTAAAAAAATCTTTCTACTCGATTGTATCTCTAGGATGGAAGGGTACAAATTGGGAATGGGGGCACTATACAAGGGCGTATTTCTATTTTGCGGCATTTGCTACACCTTTGGTTATTTCAGTGCACAGTGTAGTTTCATGGGATTTTGCTATGGCTAACACGCCTGGGTGGCATACTACAATTTTTCCACCATATTTCGTTGCCGGTGCAATTTTTTCTGGTCTTGCTATGGTCATAACGCTTGTAATCCCACTTAGGAAGATATTTAAATTAGAAGATTATATAACCATGGATAATTTTGATGGAATGTCTAAAATGATAATATTAACTTCGAGTATTGTCTTTTATGCTTATCTGACCGAGTTTTTTATTGCTTGGTATAGTGATAATAAATATGAATATGATCAGTTTTTATACCGAGCCACAGGTGACTATGCTTTATTTTATTGGACGATGATGTTTTGCAATGGCATTGTCCCTCACGCTCTTTGGTTTAAGAAAATAAGACGAAACTTGACGGTTTTATTTATTATATCTCTTTTGATTAATGTTGGCATGTGGTTTGAAAGATTTAACATTATCGTTATATCTTTATCAAAGGAATTCGAACCAGGTTCATGGGGCTTGTATAAACCGTCATGGGTTGAATTAGGAATAACTGTTGGAAGTTTTGCTTGGTTCTTTATGTTCTTCCTTATCTTTGTACGAACTCTTCCTGCGCTTTCCATTGCTGAAATCAAAGAGATTCTTCCAGTCCCAAACAAGAATGGGGGTTCGCATAATGAAGAATAACGACCAAAGCATTCTCGGAATCTATTCCTATGTTGATCTTCTTATCAATTCGATAAAACAATTAAGAAAAAAAGGTTTTGAAAATATAAGAGTTTTTTCTCCTTGTCCAATTCATGAAATAGAAGATTCTCTAGATACTGGAAAAGAACCGAGCAAGGTCAAATATTTTACTTTGACTGGAGCAATTCTTGGGGCACTTGTCGGTGTTGCCTTTACTGTTCTGACATCTATAGATTGGCCAATTGTTACTAGTGCGAAACCTATAGTTTCTATTCCACCTTATATGATAATTGTTTTTGAATGTATGGTTTTAATAGGAGGTTTGTCCACTTTTTTAGGTCTAATCATTAACGCGCGATTGAGAAAAGATGTCCCTCATAATCTTTACGATGAACGATTTACAAATGATAAATTTGGTATTTTGGTACATTGCTCTCCATCTCATCTTGAAGAAGTTGAAAGTATTTTAAAAGAGTTTGGATCTGAAGAAATCAAGATCGATGGAGTTCCTGTTGTCGAAGAAAAAATCCTTGATACAAAGGAAGAAGAAGCTCCAAAAGAAGAAAGTAAAGCTGAAGAAGCTCCACAAGAAGAAGTAGCTACAATAGAGGACGAGAAGGATGAAGATTAAATTTCGTTTCATTACATATTGTGTAGTTTGTATTTTTGCATTAAGCCCTTGTTCGTTTTCTCTGCCTTGGTCTACGGATATGTGGGAACAGCCAAGCATTAAGCCCTATGAAGAAGCTAGGGGATATCCTAAAGATTCTGTCTTTGTTAATGATAATTCGGCGGAGATTTCAAGAGAAGAGTATGAAGCGATTAAGGCTGGGCCCAATAATGGAAAAGAATCTATATCTGAGGGAAAAATACTTTACGAAACATATTGTTATATATGTCACGGCATGAAGGGTATGGGTGATGGACCTGTTATCAAAAATAATCTACGACCAAAGTCGTATTTCTACCCTGTTGATCTTACTCAAATACAAACTCAAAAGAGAACAGACGGGTACATCCATGCTTATATAAGATATGGTGGCAAGGTAATGATGCCCGCATACGCTAGAATAACAGAAAAAGAAGCTTGGGATATCGTCTATTATATTCGATACCTACAAGGAAAAGCAAAGTAAGGAGCGATAATGAGTTCAGATGTTAATAGCATGTTAGATAAGAAGATAGTTTTCTCTAATACGCTAACATATTTCCTAGTTGCTGGATTTTTACTTGGAGCGGCGACGTTTATATATTCATTGAATTCAGGACATCAAGATATTGCATGGTCTGCTTTTCATCTGAATTTTGTATTTTGGGCGGGTATAAGTCACGGTGGCGTACTTTTCGCATGCGTGATGCGTATTACCAATTCAAGCTGGGGTAGGTCCTTGATGCGAATTAGTGAATCTTTTGGGTCCTTTATCCCATTTGTTTTTCTTTTTTTATTTGTATTGTTCCTAGGACGAGAATATACAATGCCTTATACCATCTTAGGGTATAAGCAAAAGTGGCTAAGCACTTCTTTTGTATTTATGAGAAGTGTATTCTGTGTAGGCTTACTGCATATCCTTGTTTATTACTATCTTTATTACTCAATTAGGCAAGATTGTGTTGGTAGTAATAGGCTAACAGGCTTTTTTTCATTCTTAGGTTCTAATCCAAAGGCGGAAGAAAACCCTGACAATTACGACTCAAACCTCTACAAGTTTTCTGTTGCCATTGCTTTTATATACGCTTTGACCATGAGTTTCTTGTCTTGGGATTTTGTTATGTCTTTACACCCTCACTTCTATAGCACTCTTTTTGGAGTTTATTATTTTATTGCGTCATTGCTGGGCGCTCTTGGCTTACTAATTATTATTTCCTCAATACTTACGAATCGATTTCAACTAGGAAACGTTATAACTGAGTACCAATTTTATGACGCCGCTAAGCTAATGTTCGGTATTTCCGTATTTTGGCTATATTTATTTTATTCCCAATTCCTTCCTATCTGGTATGCCAACATGCCTGAGGAAACAGGTTTTATTGGTGCCAGAGTCTTTGAAGATCCATACAAATCTTTATCCTGGGTGACTATTACATGTGTTTTTGTTGTTCCTTTCGTAACACTAATACCTAGAACAACAAAAATTGTTAAGCCAGCATTGGTCACAATTGCATCTATTTCTTTCTTGGGGCTGTTCCTTGAGAAAATAGTATTAATATATCCTTCAATAATGCAACACGATTTTTATTTTGGTATAGAAAGCATATTGATTTCATTTGGATTTTTATGCCTGTTTTTGTTATGTGTCACCAAATTCCTCGCATATTTTCCTATCTTTCCCTTGAAGGATAAATACTTAATTAAAAAACTAACCCAAGGAGGTAAACATTAATGGACTCCAAAGATAACAAGCTTGGAACAGCTGGGGCAGTCGGCTTTGCTTTAGCCGTTTTTGGTTTTATTGCTTTACTGGTCACTATATCAATGCTCGGTCCTTTTATTCCGAAGATTATTAGAATTGTTGGTGGTATAGTAAACTAGTTCTTAATGAAAGATAAGGTTACTTATAAAGATTCCGGAGTTGATATTGCTGAGGGCGATAAATTCGTACAAAGTATTCAGCCCTACATCAAGAAAACCCTTAATAAAAATGTTGTTGGCACTACTACATCTTTTGCTGCTCTTTTCTCAATAGATAATAAGAAATACCAAAAACCCTTGTTGGTTGCCTGTACCGATGGAGTTGGAAGTAAAATCGAAATTGGTATTAGAACAAACAAAATAAAAGGATTAGGCATTGACCTGGTTGCTATGTGCGTGAATGATTTGCTCTGTACTGGCGCAACTCCTCTTTTTTTTCTTGATTATCTAGCGACATCAAAATTGCAATCCAAATATCATTCCGAAATTATTAAAGGAATTTCTGAGGGATGTATTAAATCAGAATGTGCATTGATTGGAGGTGAGACTGCCGAAATCCCCGGTGTTTATCGTGGAAAAGATTTCGATCTTGCAGGTTTTGCGGTGGGTGTTGTCGAGAAGGACGAAATGATAACTAACAGAAAAATTAAAAGCGGTGACTTGTTAATTGGGCTTCCTTCCAGCGGGATTCATTCGAATGGATATTCTCTTGTAAGAAAACTGTTTTTTGCCAAAAAGAATAATTACTTGAAAGATAAGCGGTTTATTAATTCTATTATGAAGCCGACAAGAATATATTTCGATGTTCTGAATAAAATTAGAAATAAATTTGAAGTTAAAGGGATAGCGCATATAACCGGGGGAGGCTTGGTAGGGAATATCCCTAGAATGATTCCTAAAAGTTTAGGTGTTGAACTAGTAAGGAACTCCTGGCCCATCCCTCAATTGTTCGACTTAATTCAAACATCTTCTAGGCTTCATTTAAGCGAAATGTTCAATATTTTTAACATGGGCATTGGCCTTGTCTTGTGTGTCCAACAAAAAGATTTAGCTGCTTTAGAAAAATCTTTTCGTTCAATACGAGAGAAATATTACATAATTGGCAAGGTAACTAAGAAAACAGGATTGAGAATTATCTAAAATTCCATGTGTTCGGCATATATGCGAATACAACCCTAATATTTAATTTTTTCAACGCTCCCCATGACTGAGGAAATGGTGGATATGGAGCTGCCGTTATTATTGCTGATGTTGCTTCTTTATCAAG
>CAJXCX010000064.1:0-5500 GCA_913051685.1 uncultured Spirochaetales bacterium | reverse complement strand
TTATGTGTGCTGCAGAAGCAATGACGATTCAAGAAGCTAGCGGAGGAAGAATGTTGCTTGGATTAGGAGTTTCTCATGCTCCGGTCAATGCGGCTCTTGGAATTGATATGGGTGACCCTATAGAATCTATGAAGACTTATGTTAACGAAGTCCGTTCTCATCTAGATGGCTCATCTCAACAAACTAGACTTAAGCGACAAGTAGACCCTTTTCCAATATATATAGCCGGACTTACGGAAAGAACCGCAGAGCTTGCAGGAGAAGTTGCAGATGGTCTTATGCCCTATCTTACAACCCCTGGTCACTTGCAGAAACTAATTGAATCTGGAAAAAAAGGAAGAGAATCATCATCTATTGAATCGAATCTTGTTATGACGATAGGATTAGCTTCATTTATTTCCGAAGACTTAGATTTGGCTTTAGCTTCAGCCAAAAAGGGACTTACGGGCTATTGTATGCTGCCTTTTTATCAAAGAGTACTTACTCTTTGCGGATACGGAGAGATAATAGATAAAATAAAAGGTGGAGAGAAACCCGCTGATGTCTTGACGGACGAATTAGTCAGCGAGGTGGCTCTTGTTGGCCCAGCAAGTAGATGTAAAGAAACTCTATCTAAGTGGGAAGAAGCTGGGGTTGATATGGCCATCATAACTCCTAGCCCCGTTGGTAAACAAGCTCCTTTAGAAATAATGGAGAATATCGTTCAAGTTATTGGGTGATTATTCACTTTGCTATTATGACAGAATACAGAACGCTAACGAAACGCTTAGAGTTTTCTGCCTCTCATAGATATTGGCAGAGGGAGTGGTCTAGCAGGAAGAATTTAGAGGTTTTTGGAAAATGTACGAGTCAGTATGGCCATGGTCATAATTATATCTTGGAAGCAACAATTAGAGGTCCGCTTGATCCCAATACAGGCATGATTATCAATATTTACGAACTTAAACCGATTCTTGAAGGTGTATTAAAAGAATTTGATCACAAGTTTTTAAACGAAGATACGGATTACTTTGAAGAACTGATTCCCACAACTGAAAATTTTGCAAAGGTATTGTACGAATGCATAACTGAAAAATTACATTGCGGGGATTGTAGATTGCAAAAAGTCAGACTTTACGAAACTAAAAATTTATTTGTTGATTACTGGAAACGAGATGAGTGAAGAAAACTGTACTCTAACGAGGATTTATTCTTTTAGTGCTGCACATAGATTGCATAATGATAAATTCTCTGATGAAAAGAATAAGGAAGTTTTTGGAAAATGTAACAACGCTCGGGGGCACGGTCATAATTACCACGTTGAGCTAACGGTCAAAGGGGATATCGCCGTCGACACTGGAATGATTATCGATATAAAGAAATTAGATGATGCTGCCACCATGGTAATTGATGAGCTTGATTACAAAAGATTAGATATCGAAGTAGAGTATTTTACAAAAAATCGTGCATCGGGTGAGAATATAGCAAAATACTTATGGGGAGAACTGGCAAGCAAAATTCCTAGCCCAGCATGTTTGCACCATATTAGATTATGGGAGACGTCAGAAAATTATTTTGATTATAAGGAATAACGATGAAGAAAATTGTGGAACTAACTTGGGAAGATGTCTTATCTAGAATTGATATTGTTAAGAAAAAATATCGTATAGATTCTAAGACAAAAATTTATGGTGTCCCACGAAATGGAATGATTCTAGCGGGTTTTTTCGCATGTAGGAATGTTACCACTCCCGAAGATGCTGACATTATTTTGGACGATATTATAGATTCTGGTCAAACAAGGAAAAAATACAAGAAACTCTATCCAAGAAAAAAATTTATAACACTTTTTGAAAAGGACAAAGACACCAAATGGGTGCATTTCCCGTTTGAAAAGCACATTGATGAAGATCGTGAGGATACGGTTGTAAGGTTTTTAGAAATAATTGGCGAAGATCCGCACAGGGAAGGTCTTCGAAAGACACCACGTAGATACCTAGATACTTTTACAGAATTCTTGAATCCACCAGAATTTGATATGACGACTTTTAGTGCCGAAGAAACTGACGAAATGATAGTTCAACTTGATATTCCTTTCTATTCGTTTTGCGAACACCACCTCCTGCCTTTTTTTGGCAAGGGGTATATAGCATATATTCCAGATAAAAAAATTGTTGGGTTGAGTAAACTTGCAAGAACTCTTGAGACTTTTTCGCGCAAACTTCAGAATCAAGAAAGGATTACTAATGAAGTTGCTGAATACTTGCAGTCGCACCTGGAAGCAAAGGGGGTTGCGGTAGTTTTGAAAGCGAGACATCTTTGTATGGAAATGCGTGGAGTTAAGGCTGCAGATGCAAATACTATTACCAGTAAACTTTTAGGATATTTTAGAACGGATGAACGAACAAGAGCAGAATTTTTGAATTTGATAGGCGGTCATAGGAACTAAGGTTTAATGAAAAAAAAAGTTGCGGTAATAAGCGGTGGCACAAAAGGTATAGGAAAGGGCTTGGCTTCCATCTTTCTTCAAAATGGTATCGAAGTAATAACTTTTTCTAGAAGTAAAAAAAATATTAATTCTCTAATTAAAGATTTTAGAGGATACAATAAGAGTCTCATTTGCTATCAAGGAGATGTTGCCTCTTCGCGAGATGTTAACAGGATACAAAGATTGATTAAAAAACAATATAAAAGAATAGATTTTTTAGTGAATAATTCTGGATTGGCTGTTGTTGCCCCTGTTGCAAAACTCAAACTAAATGATTGGAACCGTATTATTGATACAAATCTAACAGGGGCATTCTTGCTAACTAAAAATATGCTTCCATTGCTAAAAAAAAATTCCTTGATATTAAATATTGGATCTATAGCTTCAAAAATCGGCTTTCCTGACTGGTCTGCATATTGTGCATCTAAATTTGGGTTGAAGGGATTTACTGAATCCTTAAGAGAAGAGCTGAGACCAAAGAAAATAAGGGTCGTTCATGCTGAAATTGGTCCCACGGCTACAAGCATATGGGATAATCTCGATGGCAAATGGGATACATCCGAAATGATGGACGATTCTGAAGTTGCCCGTGTATTATTTGATTCTATTACCAACAAAAAATCTTTGAACGTGGATGAGATATCCCTAATGTCACCGAATGGTATACTCTAGTTGTTCTAGATTTATTTTTTGAGGAGTACAACGAAGACTGTTGACGATATGAGTGTAGAGAAAATCGACAATACTTTGCTTAATTTGCTACAGTCTAGTTTTCCATTGACTGATAGGCCGTTCCTGAGCTTGGGTGAAGACTTGTCAATCTCCGAGGAAGAGGTAATAACCAGAACTAAGAAATTAAAAGATATCAATTTTATCAGACAAATCAGCGCAATCTTTGATACTCGAAGCATGAAATACGATTCTACTCTTGTCGCTATGGCATTTGATGACGATAAACTTGACGAAAGTGCAAAGATAATTAGTTCACATCCAGGAGTTACTCATAATTACAAGAGAAACCATCTTTATAATTTGTGGTTTACGTTGGCAGTCCCCCCGGATAGCCTATTAGGCTTAGAAGGGACTATTAACCTGTTAGGGGAATTGTCAAATTCGAAATCTACAAGGATTTTCCCTACGTTAAAACTTTTTAAGATAGGTGTAAAACTAGACATGACTAGTGACGACCCTTTGTCTTCAGGGGATAAAGATTTTTACAACGAGGAAAAGATTTCTCGAGATTACAAATTGACACAAGAAGATATAAACGTTATAAAAGAAGTTCAAGAAGATATGCCTCTCGTGCTAAGACCTTTTGAAGAGATTGGAAAAAAAATCCATATGGCATCAGAAGATGTAATCAATTGCCTTAAAACTTTTAATCAGGTGGGAATAATGCGAAGAATGGCTGCTATTCTTTATCACAGAAAAGTCGGATTCAGAGCAAATGCTATGGGTGTTTGGAAAATATCTGAAGATATGATTGAAGAAATTGCCACACAAATGGCAAGCTTTAAGTCCGTAAGCCATTGCTATAGACGACCTACTTATCCGGATTGGCCTTACTCTGTATTTACCATGGTTCATGGGCGGTCCATTGAAGATTGCAAGTCTTTGCTCAGGACACTCTCAGAGCTTACTGGCGTCAAAGAGTATGATGCCTTATACAGTTCGAAAGAATACAAAAAAACACGACTCAAATATTTCTCTGACGACTACAGGGTTTGGGAACAAAAATATAGCAAGGATCAAGTAAATGCTGTCGGTCTTAACAATTAATCACAACAATACTGAAATTTCATTTCTTGAAAATTTCGCATTTAATAAAGACAACTTACATCTTGCCTTAGGTGAACTTATTGATAAAAAAGGAATCGACGAGTGCTTTATCTTGTCAACGTGTAATAGAATAGAGGTATATGTTTACAGTAAAATTGAGAATATTGAATCCACAATAATTCAATTTGTATCTGACTTTCATAAATTTAAGATTGAAAAATCACCAACTACGTACCAGTTTATGCACGACAAAGATGCTGTTTATCATTTATTGAAAGTTGCATCTGGCTCAGATTCGATGATTGTAGGTGAGCCACAAATTGTTAATCAAATTAAGGAAAGCTACAGAGCAGCTAACTCGGTTGGAACCATAGGAACCTTCTTGCATAAGCTGATTCATCTATCACTTTTTACAGCGAAAAAAGTTAGATCGGAAACCTCTATAGGCAACAAAGGGAATTCGGTTGGGTCATTAGTGGTTAAATTAAGCAAGAAAATATTTGATAATTTAAAAAATAGGAGTGTCCTGATTATTGGAACAGGTGAAATGTCTCAACTCTTGGTTTCTCATCTAAAAGCAGAAGGATTATTAAATATTTTTGTTGCAAGCCGAGATTTGAAGAACGCCATTACTTTTGGCGATAGATATTCATGTAAGCCAGTTATTTTAGAAAATATCGACAGTTATTTATCTGAAGTTGACATTGTGTTCTCCTCAACTGGTTCACAAAATTTTTTAATTACAAAAGAAGATATGGAAGAAATTTTCCAAAATAGAAAAAAGCACAACATTTTCTTTATTGATATAGGGGTTCCACGAGATATTGACCCACGAGTAGAGGATATCGACAAGTGCTTTCTGTATAATCTAGATGATTTAAAATTAATAATTAGTAATGACTTGGTTGGACACAATAAAAATCTGGAAGAAGCATCTAAAATAATAAAAGATTCTGTAGAATCCTATACGTACTGGAAAAACATAAATAATTCTAAGGATATAATCAAAGGGTTGAGAGAGCATGTTTACGAGATTGTTAATTCCGAGATTGATGAAAACAAAAACAAATTGGATGCGGAAACTCTTTCGCGAAGGATCTCAAACAAGATACTCCATTCTCCCGTTAATAAAATTAAGGCTGAATCCGAGATTGAAGAAAGCCTGTATTTGCAGGTCCTATCAGATATTTTCGACTCAAACAAAAAAAAGACCACGGATAATCTTCTTAAATTAGGCAATGAAAGTAGACGTAA
>CAJXCX010000063.1:0-5614 GCA_913051685.1 uncultured Spirochaetales bacterium | reverse complement strand
TATATCACGATCTTCACTCCCAAGATTCGAGTTCTCTAGCAATTGGTCGATCTCTAGCTGTATTTTTTGAATGTTAGAATCAAAATTTATAGATTCAACTCTTTTTTGATCAATCATTTCATCTTTGGATAAGACAACTTCATTTAATCGCTGAATCTCCGATTCGTTATTACCAATTTCAATCTTTAATCTGTCAATCTTATCTTTTATTTTATCTTCGTTTTCTTTTGATATAGGCAAGTCGTTCCCAACTATATTAAGTTTATTAGTATTAGATTCAATTTTGTCTTCTAGCTTAATAATCCTTGACGTTACAATACGAATTTTGTCTTTTATTTTTATAATTTTGTCATTAATTTTCCCAATACCGGCAGATTGGTATATTCCCGCAGCCTCAATTTCACTATCAAACGAAGCAATTCTATTATTTATATCGAATATTTCTTCTTCGGTTCTTTTAATATCCAAAGTTATTAAATCAATCTCTTTCTCGTAGATACTCTTTTGATTTGACAAATTTCTTATTTCATCTTTAATCTGCAAAATACTATCAGGCGCAGAGCCAACTGTTATCGAGCCATTAGAATCAAAGAATTCTCCATCTGTAGTAACAAAATTGCACCCTGGATTATTGCGTCGCTCCATTAAAGCATCAGCAACATTGTCTACGATATAAGTATCTCCAAATATAGATGCGAGAAATGGCCTATTTTGCTGATCGCAGTCAATGCAATCCATTATTGTTTTACAATTAAGATTGGTGCTAGCGCCAGCTACTTTTCTATTGTCTAATGAGATAAAAGTGCCCTTGCCAGTACAATTTTCTTTAAACTCCTTTATAGTTGCAATAGTATCTCCATGATCACTAATTAATATCCATTTTAATTTTTCTCCGAGTGCAGATTCGACTGCTTTTTCGTATCCATCTTTAGGCCGTATATAATCTGACAAAATACCGTCAACATCTTTCCCTTTTAAATTTTGCACAAAGTTTCTTATTCCTTCCGGCAACCAACCATAGGTAGATTCGATATTCTCTAAAAGCATCATTCTGGATTCGGTGGCTTTTATTTCAGCATTTAATTCTAGATATTTTTTATTGATGGTTTGTAAATTATCTCGAATTACTTCTAATTTATCCGTTTCTTCTTTCTTGTTTGATAAGCACTTCTTCTTAATTGCTTCCAATTCTAATTGGTTTTTTATGCTCATATCCAAATCATTTGAATCATAGTTTTCTTTTATATCTTTAATCTCAATTTCCAGAGAGGATAGCTCTTCTTTTAGTTCGTAATTGTTTGATTTTGATCGTTCAAGTTCCTCAATTAACAAATTTGTTTCTATCTCAAGTGTTTTATTATTCGATATAAGCTTTAGCTCTTCTTGTTTGTTATCAAGAAGGTTGCTATTAAGATTATCTAAATCCTTTTTTAATTTTACTTGGCTGACAGTGCTAGTTTCTATATCGTTTTTGATTTCCTTTTTTTCTCGTTTAACTTCATCCAGCGTCTCCTGAAATAAACTTTTTTCATTTTGAGCCGAAATTAATTTAGAACTTAAATCTTTATAGCGTTTTTTGTAAAAAAGCGTTTCTAGATTTTTAAATTGATTAACTAAATTCGTATATTCATCAGCCTTCTTTGCTTGTTCTTGCAACAGGTCTTTTTGTTGTTCTATTTCTGACTGAACATATTTCGTTTTTTCAAGATTATCTTTTATTAATAAAATTTTTCTCTCAGTTTCAGCTCGTCGAGTTTTATATTTGGCCAAACCTGCTACATCATCAATTAGTTGTCTCTTTTCTTCGGGTCTTGCCGTGATATAAGTTTCGATTTGTCCTTGTGGTATTACCGTAAAACTTCTTGATCCTACACCAAAAGACATAACAGTGTCTGTTATGTCTTTCAATCTACACTGTTGATTATTCAAATAGTACTCACTTTCACCCGTTCTATAGAGTCGTCTTTTGATTTCCATTTCAGCAAAATCTTTATGATGGCCGTCTATTAAGAGAGAAACTTCCGCAAAATTATGCTTTGGTAGATTATCATTTCCATCTGATATTATTTGAGACATCGAATCGGACCTTAGAATTCTGGGATTTTGTTCCCCCAATACCCAACGTAAAGCATCTAATATATTCGTTTTACCGCAACCATTTGGACCAACAATGGCGGAAATCTTGGAATCAAATTCTATGATAGATCTTTCATAGAACGTTTTGAATCCTTTGATGGATAAGGATTTTATTCTCATTTTTAGCAATAATAAAACAATATATATACTTTGCAAGTAAAGGCGGTAATAATCATAAATTATGATTTATATTTAATGTATTTTACTTATAACCAAAATATTTGTTATTCAGTTCTATTTTTGACTTCCGCATTACATCATCAGTGAATTGTTTGATAAAATCTTTTTGTTTTTTCGAAAGTAGAGCATTTCGTATTTTAAATTCATCAAATGATATAAATTCTCTGTTGGCTTTTCGGATTTTTTCTATGTATATTATGAATTTTTCTTCTTCCCCAAAAATGTTTGGAACAAAGAATCTCTTGTCGGTAAAGTTTTCCATATCTATTTTTCTAGCTAAAATTCTTTGAAAATCTCTAAGACTTATATCATATTTGAATTCATACGAATAATTAGTATCGTCTTTGATAGCTTCCAATATCTCTTCAGGGCTTTCTGAGGAATCCTTGAGTATTTTATTTAGAAGCCTTACTTGGTTTTTTGTTTCGGCGATTTTAATCATTTTTCCCATCGCGTATTCCTTGTTATTTAAATATGATTCTGGATTAACTATCCATATCGTCTCATCAAAAAAGTATGCATTTGGCTTGTTGGTGCTGAAATCTGAAGTTGCGAGCTCATTAATTAAAGGTTTTGGTAATTGTCTTGACGGATTCGTAAGTGTAAGTTTGAAAATTTCATCGATTTTCTTGTAATTTACAGCAATATCATTAAAGGTACTTGTTTCAATGAGGGTTTTTATTTTTTTTAGTTCCGTAATGAATAGGTTTTTAGCAATTCTCTTTTTTATTAATTTGATTATCTTTTTTCTTTCTTCCTGCATATTATTGCTCTTGACATCAAATTCATTCGGATAATTTTTAATATAATTGTTAATATCCTCTTGTGATATTGGAATTTGACTTGTCAAATCTTCGTAATCAATAGAGAAAATTGTAAATACAGACTGTCTATCATAATCGAGATTATTATCATTTTTAATAAAATTATCTATATCTTGTTCAGAGAAATCAGGAAGATCTTCTTTGTTGTTAATTGCACTTATTAGATAGAAGTTTATTTTCGAAAGATTTAGAACAAATTCATTCTCAATCTCTTCTTTTGAAACAGAAACAAAGGCCAATAAGAAAGATTTTAATTTATCACTTAATATTTCCTCAATCAATATTTGTTCAAATATGTCCTCACTCAGACCAAAAACATTTCTTACTTTGGTTTTATAAGATTCAAATCCTATAAACTTACCCTTATCCTTAAACAATTCGCTATTCGTAATTTTATTTCTTAGCTCCTTGTCTGCTACAACGAAGCCTAACTCTCTTGCTTTGGATGCCAATGCTTTTCTTGTTGCAACCATGTATACAATTTGCTCATTTATAATATTAATGGCCTTTTTGTCCTGCAAGATATCTTTTGGAAGTTGAGACAATCTAGTGTTTCTGAAATATTGAAATTCTTCCTTTGATATTTCGTTATTGTCAATTTCCGCAATAACATTTTTAGGCATACCAAAATTAACATAATCGGATCCTACGCCTAAACTTATTACAAGACCTAGAGCCAGAAGCACTATTATAAGTTTCGATATTAGCGAACTAAATATAGATAAAGACATTAGTAGAATATATCATATAAAATAAGATGGAATTAAGTTACATTTATAATTGATTATGATTAAAATCGATTTGAACGGAGAAGAAATTACGTTACCTAAAAATATAAATCTCTACGATTTTCTAAGAGAAAATTTTTCCTTCGAAATGGGCTTTGCAGTAGCTTTAAATGGAGAATTTATATCAAAATCAAGATATCAAGAAATATTAGTTGGTTCAGGTGATAATATTGAAGTTGTTTCTCCCCACCCTGGTGGTTAAAAGATGAAAATTTACAATCTAAATCTTAAAAGCAACATAATTCTAGGATCTTCTCGATATCCCTCTCCGAAGGTATTTCGAAATTGCATAAAAAAGTCTGGGGCGAATATGATTACAGTAGCAGTCAGAAGACTTGTTCCAGGTAGCGAGGACTTTCTTAAAGTAATAAGGAAGACAAAGTGTCACGTTTTACCTAACACCGCTGGATGTTATTCCGTAGATGAGGCAGTAACAACTGCCGAAATGGCTAGAGAACTTTTCCAAACGGATTTAATTAAACTTGAAGTAATTGAAGACAGTAAAACATTAAAGCCATCAATGAAAGGTACAATTAAAGCAACAGAGATTCTTTTAAATAAGGGATTTAAAGTTCTTCCTTATGTTACTGATAATCTTAAATTTGCAAAATCGATGGACACTCTTGGATGCAAAGTTGTAATGCCCTGGGGTTCGCACATAGGGTCAGGTAGAGGGCTTGATAATCTTACCAAGCTAAAAACTATTAGAGAAGAACTGCCTGACACAACATTAATTTTAGATGCAGGAATAGGTAGAATATCTCATGTGTGCCAAGTAATTGAGTTAGGATTTGATGGAATTTTGCTTAATTCCGCTGTAGTAAATTCCGAATCTCCTGAGAGATTTGCTGAGTCTCTAGCTCTTGGCATGAAGGCGGTACAGACTTCTGTAAAAGCAGGGCTTATGGAACAGCGTAATTTCGCAGTAGCTTCTACAAGCAACAAAGGTAAACCTTTTAGTAAATAATGGCCCATAGGTATAAATTTTTAATATTGTTCCTTATTTTTTTTATTCCGGTCTATGTATGGGCCCAGAATGAAATTATTAAAATTATCTACTGTTATGATGGAGATACTTGCACCTCAAGTAAGGGAGAGAAAATTCGCTTGGCCTGCATTGATACTCCAGAGTTAAGAGGAATAAGGGCAGCTCCAGAAAAAGCAAGGGCAGCAAGAGACCATTTAAGGAGTCTTCTTGCTGGAAAGGAAATACATATCAAGAGAATCAGCAAAGATCGTCATGGCAGAACAGTGGGAGAACTGTTTGCTGATGGATTAAATGTCCAAGAAGAGATGGTTGCTGATGGTTTTGCCAAAATATATAAAAAGTATGCTTTCCAGTGCGCTTGGAGCAAGTAATTTATTTGCTACATTTCCACAGTAAAATCTAATTCGTTGACCTAATAGATTTGTATAATGTAACAAGATTATTTTGAAATTGTCTTTGTATCACAAATAGACAATTTTTATTTGGCTTTATTTTGCTTACTATAGAATCAAATTGTTCTATATCATTAACTACTTGACGGTCAATTTCTAAAATGATATCTCCCTTGAATAGTGCATTAGGTGGATTCATATTCTGATAAGTTTTCACAATAACAACTTTCTTATCCACAGAATCTGAATCAATGCGAAGTCCTTTTACTTCAAAACCAAATTTTTTTCTAGCAAGGCTACTAGATT
>CAJXCX010000062.1:0-5671 GCA_913051685.1 uncultured Spirochaetales bacterium | reverse complement strand
TCTTGATAATATTTATTAAAAATAAAAGGATATGATACAACTTTTAAGTTTTGCGATTCAAGTAATTCTACGAGGTCAATATGAGTGGCCGTATTGGAATGCCCATGATCACTTGTGACTATCAAAAGGGTATCTTCTAATTGATTAAGTCTTTCTAGTTCAGATAAAATAATCCCCAAATCTAAATCAAAGTTCTTGTATGATTGAATTACAACATCATGATCAAATCCATATATGTGCGAATTAGAATCGACTCCATGTAAACAACAAAAAATAAATTCTGCTTTAGAGTCTATTAGGGAGAAAAGCTTGTTCATTGCAACAGAATCGATAGTATTTGAACCAGTAAAATGAGACTTGGCTTTGTAATATATTTTTGACATTCCCGTTATATCACATCCAGAACCAATACCTCTTGTAATCTCGTTAAATATGGATCTCGACTCATCAATTATTTCGAATATGGTCGATTTTGATTTTTTCAGATCGGTGTTAAAAAAAACACTTCCAACTCCCACATAACTTCTATGTGCTTCAAAATTAGATTTGTTTTGAGCAAATTTAATTTTATCGAACCAGCGTATGCCAGGGAGATTAGCATTTCCAGGATACAAACCCATTAAAAAGGGTACATAGGCGGGCCCAGTGGTGGAAGGAAATACAGATATGGCACTTAAATTTGAACCTTGATTTTGAATAATTTTATTCAGATTTGGAAGATAGCCGAGACTTAGATATTTATTTAGACAATCATATCTCGCCCCATCTAAAAGTAGAAAAATTACTTTTTTCATAACTCACAGCAATTAAGAGACTAATTTATTCCTTTCTCCCAATCTTCTTTGGAGACGATATATCCTCGCTTATCTCGATAAATTCTTTGTCCATTAGAAGTCTCTACAAATTCATCGTTCCATCTTTCGTACTTTAACCATCTTTCAGGATAAGGTACGTATCTTTCGTGCTCAGTATTCCTGTAAAGTTCATTAAACTTATCTGCTAGTTGTTTTGCTGTAAGCTTTGTATTTGTTTTTAAAAACTCTAGTCTTGCTTTCTTTTTGTTTATTTTCCTTCCTAGAAGCAACCCCCAAAATGTCTCGAATTGATTTTCCGACTTAGTTGATGGTTTCAGCTTCTTGTCTAACTTGATTTTACTTTTTCTATTTGGTTTGTCTATTATACTTTTTGCATTTGCCAAGGTATCAAATAATTTCCTCATATGTTTTTGATTATGGAGAGCCATAAGAGTAATACGTATTCTGGATTCTCCAATAGGCACAGATGGTGGTCTTACGGCAGGAACGAAAATCTCGTTATCAAACAAGAATCTTGAAACTTGTAGTGTTTTTTTCTCATCACCTATTACAATTGGGACTATGGATGTTTTGGAACCTAAATGTTCAAATTCATATTTATTAAGGAACTCGGATAATTTTTTAATGTTATCTGCCAATTTCTTTCTCAAAGTTTTATTTTTCTGAATAATTTCAATTCCAGTCATTGAAGCCATCAAGCAAGAAGCGGGAAGAGAAGTGTCAAATACGAAAGACCTTGCCTTGTTTTTTAAAAAATCTATTAATTCGTAAGATCCTGCTACATAACCGCCAACCGAGCCTACGGCTTTAGACAAAGTTCCCATACATATGTCTATCTTGCTCTCCAGGTTGAAAAATTCACTTCCCCCACTACCATTCTCACCAAGAACTCCAGTAGCATGAGCCTCATCAATCATAGAAATACAATCATACTTATCGCAAAGTTTAACTATCTCATTTAACGGGGCTATATCTCCATCCATACTAAATACGCTGTCTGTTAGAATCATTTTTTTCTTCACCCCTTTGGAGGTGGTATTTATTTTATTTTCTAAGTCTCTCATGTCGCAATGTTTATAAATTATTACTTTCGACTTAGACAATCTACAACCATCAATTAGAGAAGCATGGTTTAACTCATCACTAAATATCACATCACCTTCTTCCATTAAGCTTGATATCGTTCCTATATTAGCCAAATATCCTGAACTAAATACTATTGCATCTTCTGTTTTCTTGAATGCAGCTATTTGCTGTTCTAATTTTTTGTGCAATGAAGATGTGCCGGTTACCAACCTTGATCCCCCAGTACCAGTGCCAAAATCTTTTATACCCTTTGTCGATGAAGCAATAACTCTAGGGTGGAGCGTTAATCCTAAGTAATTATTTGAGGCGAACTGATAAAAAATCTTATTGCCAATTTTTATCTCTGGACCCATAGAACTCGAAATCTCAACAAGAGTTCTATGTAGGTTCGCTTTTTTTATATCAGCCAATTGCTTGGATAGCCATTTGTTAATATTATTCTTTTTCATCCTCTGTAACTATTTTAATACATTTGTAGATGGACTTAGTAAGTTTTTTTAATTCTTTTTGCTTTATAGATACCGGGGGCATTATAACTATGGTATCATCCAGAGGTCTAATCAAAACACCTTCGTTCCTGGCCATATCGCAAACTTTTTTTCCTATTCTCTCATTTAGCTCATACGAAATATTTTTCTTTGGATTTTTTTGCAAATCTATTCCTGCAATAAGGCCCTTACTTCTAATGTCGCTTACATGTCTAAGCCCCTTAAATTCTTTGAGTTCATCATCCAGAATTCTAATAGATTTTTTTATTTTCGAAATTGTTTTTTCTTCATCAAAAATCTCTAAGTTTGCAATCGCTGTAACACAAGATAGTGGATTGCCGCTATAGCTGTGGCCGTGAAAGAAGGTTTTGAGTTCATCGTAATCCCCAAGAAAAGTGTCAAAAACATCTTGGGTGGTTATAGTTGCAGACAATGGCAGGTATCCACTCGTTAAACCCTTGCCTAAAATTAAAATATCAGGTGTGATATCATCATGATTACAAGCAAACATCTCCCCGGTTCTTCCAAAGCCAGTAGCTACTTCATCGACAAGAAGAAGGACATTGTACGTGTCACAGACTCTTCGCACATCTTTAAGGTATCCTTCGCGAGCCACTTTGATTCCTCCGGCAGTTTGTACATACGGTTCAATAATTAACGCTGCGATTTCATCTGACTTTCTACTCAAAAGATCTTCTAGTTCCTTAATGGTCTCATCCGAAGAATCATACGAAGATATTTGAAACGATTTGAACAGTAATGGTTTATACGTTGAGTGAAATAAATCTATTCCACCTACAGAAACAGCACCTAAGGTATCTCCGTGGTATCCATCTTTTAAGCATACAAATTTTTGTTTGGCAGGCTTCTTTTTTAACAACCAATACTGGAATGCCATCTTTAATGCTACCTCTACCGCACTAGCACCATCACCTGAATAGAAAACTTTTTTTAAGCCTTTTGGGGCAATGTCTATCAATTTCTTTGCTAAAATTGATGCTGGGGGATTCGTCACACCAAGAAGTGTCGAATGGGAAATTTTATCAATCTGTTTCTTTATAGCAGCATCAATTTTTTTTACTTTATGACCGTGTATGTTAACCCACAAAGAAGAAATTCCATCTATGTATCGTTTACCATCTGAATCAATTAAATAAACACCATCAGAGCTTTCTATGACAAGTGGTTCGTCTTCTCCATATTCTTTCATCTGAGTAAAGGGATGCCAAAGATAATCTAAATCGTATGATTTTATTTTCGATTTTGAGGTCATTACAGGTCTTAGCTATATCTGTCCCTAATGGGCATTTGAAGATCTTTAATCATCTTAAGATCTTCTTTGGGATCACGCCCAACAGTTGTTAGATAATTTCCGATAATCATTCCATTTGAACCAGCCATAAGACCCATGGATTGAAGATCTCCCAATGTAACTTCCCTTCCTCCACCTGACATTAAAACTTTATCAGGCATTATCAATCTGAATATGGCAATAGTTTTAATAGCCTCAAGACTTGGCAGGGGTTTTAGGTGGCCTAGTGGAGTACCGGGTCTGGGGTTAAGAAAATTCATTGGAACTGTATGCGGATCAAGATCTTTTATTTCAAAAGCAAGTTGTATTCTTTGTTTCACAGTTTCACCCATACCGATGATTCCTCCACAACAAAGCTCCATTCCTACCTCCTTTACAAGTCTCGCGGTATTCGCCCTATCTTCATAAGTATGAGTCGAACATATATTTGGGAAGAACTCTTTACAGGTTTCTATGTTGTGATTATATCTCCATACTCCTGCATTAGCCAAACCTCGTGCCTGATCTTGAGTTAAACTCCCTAAAGAACATCCAATTTCGAGTTTTGTGTTTTTCTTGATTAAGTCTATAGACTCCAAAATTTTCTCGAATTGTTGTTTGTTGGGACCTTTTACGGCAATAACTATACAAAAGTCAAATGCGCCCATCTTTTCAGATTCAAGAGCCGCTTGTAAAACCTCGTCTGGATCCAGGAAGGAATGTTTCGAAATTGGGGACGAGAAATGTACAGACTGGGAACAAAAAGAACAATCTTCCGAACAATCTCCTGTTTTTGCACTAACAATAGATCTTAAAAAAACCCCATCGCCTTTATATTTTAGGGTTACTTTGCGAGCCAGTGTCGTTAATTCTAATATCTTATCTTTTGGAGTATCCGTCAGCCCTAAGGCTTCTTCAAAAGTAATGCTATCGTTCTTATTAAGCAATCTATCTTCTAGTTCAGAAAAATTCATATAACTCACGTCTCAAAAAAACATTATGTAGTTTACATACAATACAATGTTTATTCAAACTAACTTATAATTACATCTTAGGTGGAAAATCTGACATCTAGTATGTTTTAATGGGTTCATAAAAAGTGTTTCTTTGAATCGGTATAAAACCCTCGGATTTAATAAAGTAAACAATGTCATCGATGCTGGCTTTATGCGGATTGTTTGCGGACTTTAGCACGTTTTCTTGTAATAATGTTCCACCAATATCGTTTGCTCCATAATGCAACGACATACCTCCAACCTTGAATCCTTGAGTAAACCAAGATCCCTGAATGTGTCTAAAATTATCAAGAAAAATCCTTGATAATCCCAAAACTCTCAAATATCTATCTCCGCCAATCTCATTTTTTATATTTCTTTCCATAAAAGTATTTTCTGGTTTGAATGTCCAAGGAATAAAAGACAAAAAACCATGTGTTGCATCCTGCAGATCTCTAATACGAGATAGATGTTCGAGGACATCCTCGTCTGTTTCCATGTGACCAAACATCATGGTGGCCGTCGTTTTAAATCCTATACGATGTGCTTCTTCGGTAATCCGCATCCAATCATCCGCGGAAATTTTTAATGGACTTATTTTTTTTCTTACTTTGTTAGATAAAATTTCAGCTCCACCACCGGGAATGGTTCTCAATCCTAGTTCCCAAAATAAGCTTAGAAGTTCTTTAGTGGTCATTGAAGAATATTTTGCAATAGAATATATTTCTGTTGCAGAAAAAGCATGAAGATGAATATTTGGAACTTCTTTTATGATACCTTTAATCAAATCGCAATAATATTCCAGTTTAATAGAAGGATTATGACCCCCCTGAAGTAGCATTGTAGTGGCCCCATTATGATAAGATGTCTTTGCTATTTCAATAAGCTTATCTAGCGACAGAGTGTAGGAATCTTGCGCATCGTTAGTTCTCCAGAAAGCACAAAAAAGGCATTCTGTATCGCAAATGTTCGTATAATTAGGATTAGTATCAACAA
>CAJXCX010000061.1:0-5720 GCA_913051685.1 uncultured Spirochaetales bacterium | reverse complement strand
TTTTTGTTATTTTGTTATTTTTTTCTGAGAATTCCTTGTAAATAGACTTAATTAAAGATTCAGTATAGAAATTTTTAACAGATTTATTGAATTCCTTATATCGTGGGTGATTCTTGAGATTCGATTCCCATCGAGCTCTTACTTTGCTTGACCTTCTTCCAGATTTTCTCCAAAAGTTCATTATATCTTTTGGTATTTCGAAGGGCTTGTAAGTCCAATTTAAATTTAATCTAGTTTTTTCAACTTCATCGATTCCTAACGCAGCACCATGAGATTTTTCTGACCCTTCTTTATTAGGAGAACCAAAGCCTATCCTCGTCTGACAGGCTATCATCGAAGGACGTTTAGACTTCTTTGCTCTGAAGATAGCTTTTCTTATTTGATTATGATTATGTCCATCAATTTTTATATATTCCCATCCATATGATGCAATTCTATTTGCAATATTATCTGATGTTGAAAGACTCGTCGGTCCATCTATAGAAATCTTATTGTCATCAAAAAATGCAATTAATTTGTTTAATTTCATATGGCCGGCAAAACTCAGAGCTTCATGGCTTAATCCTTCCATGAGACATCCATCACCCAAAAAAACATAGGTATTATGATTTACGAGTTTATCCCCGAAACGATTATTGTGTATTCTCTCGGCCAAAGCCATCCCAACGGCATTCCCCAGTCCTTGAGCTAAGGGACCCGTTGTGGTTTCTATTCCAGCAGTAAATCCATACTCAGGATGACCCGGCGTATTAGAGCCTAGTTGACGAAATTGCTTTATATCATTTATTGATAACTTTGGATAACCTAATAAATATAAAAGTGAATATAGAAGCATGGAACCATGCCCATTAGACAAAACAAACCTATCTCTATCGGCCCAGCTTGGTTTTTTAGAATCAAATTTAAGAAATTCCGTAAACAAAATGGTCGCAACGTCAGCCATCCCCATTGGCATACCGGGATGTCCCGAGTTGGCTTTTTGAATAGCATCTATTGATAGAAATCTTAATGAGTTTGGAATCCTAGGGTCCATAACTAAAAATACAGTATCCTAAACAGCTACGAATTCAAAGTTTTTTAATAGATTAATTGAAAAAAAAAATTCCTGAGATAGAATTCAGTATCTAACTGAAATGTCTAGAATAACTTACCTAAAAGGAAGACAGATTCTTGATTCTCGCGGAACACCTACAGTTGAAGTAGATATGAGCTTGGGCAATGGTCCGATTTGTAGAGGATCAGTGCCATCCGGTGCATCTACAGGATCGCATGAAGCAATAGAACTTAGAGATAACGATAGCAATAAATTCAATGGAAAGAGTGTTTTTATGGCTTTGGAGAATATCAACTCATTAATTTCACCCTCTGTAAAAAATCGAGATTTTGATTCTCTAGCTGATTTTGATTCCTTCCTAATAGAACTAGATGGGACAAAAAATAAGTCTCGAATTGGTGCAAATGCAATTCTTGCATGTTCAATAGCATATTTAAAATGTTCGGCAAAGGAATTAAATAAAGAGATTTACGAATTTTTGAATCCAAGTGGCCCTTATTATCTACCTGCACCATTGATGAATATAATTAATGGTGGGGCTCATGCAAATAACGGTTTAGATATCCAAGAATTTATGATTATCCCAGCGGGTTTTGAGAGCTTTTCGGATTCTCTTCAAGCAGGGGTTGAGACATTCATCAGTTTAAAAGAAATTCTCCAAGTAAATGGATATTCAACAGCCGTAGGTGACGAAGGTGGTTTCGCCCCTAATCTGAAATCAAACGAAGAGGCTTTAGAATTAATCTCTGAAGCAATTAACAAAGCAGGGTATCAATTAGGAAAAGACATATATTTGGCTTTAGATGTTGCCGCTTCAGAAATATATGAAGATAAAAAATATGAAATTGACAGACAACTCTTATTTCCTGAGGAAATTATTGAATATTACAAAAAAATGATTTCTACCTATCCAATTATTTCAATTGAAGACCCTTTCCATGAAGATGATTGGGATGCCTGGTCAAGCCTAACACAAACCGTCGGCAACACAGTTCAAATAGTTGGTGATGATTTGTTTGTCACAAACGAAGAAAGATTACGAATGGGTATTAAGAAAGAAGCTGGCAATAGTATCTTGATAAAAATCAATCAGATAGGAACAATATCGGAGACTTTAAAAACAATCGAGCTAGCAAAAGAAAACAACTACTCTTATATTATATCCCATAGATCTGGAGAGACAGAAGATACGACAATATCGGACATTGCTGTTGCAACCACATCAGGACAGATAAAAACTGGGTCATGTTCTAGGACAGATAGGACTGCAAAATACAATCAATTATTAAGAATTGAAGATTTTTTGGGGAAAAATTCTAAATTTGCGAAATTATCCACTTTTCATACTGGATACTGATTAGGTATTATAATATTTCCAAATGAAACCTAAAACACTGTTTGAGAAAATTTGGGAAAGTCATGTAGTTTGCGAAGAAGAAGGCAGACCAACACTTCTATACGTAGAGCTTCATTTAATCCATGAGGTAACCTCACCACAAGCATTTGAAGGTCTAAGGGAAAGCAAAAGAAAGGTAAGAAGAACTGATTTAACATTTGCTACCATGGACCACAATGTTCCAACTATTAATAGAAACAAAATTGATGACCCGATTTCCGCACAACAAATTCAAACTCTTCGAGATAATTGCTCTGAATTTGATATTGAATTATTTGATCTATCAAGTCCTTGCCAAGGCATTGTTCATGTAATTGGTCCCGAGCAAGGATTAACAAGACCTGGTATGACTATAGTATGTGGAGATAGTCACACATCAACTCATGGTGCTTTTGGATCTCTTGCGTTTGGCATTGGAACCAGTGAAGTTGAACACGTATTGGCAACACAGTGCCTATGGCAGAACAAACCAAAGACCTTTGAAGTAAAAGTCAACGGGATAAGATCAAGGGGCGTCACCGCGAAAGATATAATTCTTAGCATTATTGGGAAAATCGGCACTGCTGGTGCAACTGGAACGGTTATCGAATATAGAGGGGATGTAATTTCATCTTTATCGATGGAGCAAAGGATGACAATCTGTAATATGTCCATAGAAGCTGGTGCCAGAGCCGGAATGATTAGTCCCGACCAAATAACTTTTGATTACTTGAAAGATAAACCCAGAATTAAAGACTTGAAGAATTTAGATGAATTGTTCAGTGCTTGGTCCAAATTATCTACCGATGAGGAAGCAAGGTTCGATAAATCAATCACATTAGATGCTACCAAAATAGCTCCTCAGGTAAGCTGGGGTACAAGTCCTGGAATGGTAACCGGAATAACCGGTTCTATTCCTAATCCGAAAAACGAAGAGGACCCGGTGAAAAGGAAATCAATCGAGGATGCATTAGCATACATGGGCCTAGAGCCTGACACTCAAATCGAAGACATTAAACTTGATACAGTATTTATTGGTTCGTGCACCAATTCTAGAGTTGAAGATTTAATTGCCGCTAGCAAGGTTGTTAAAGGCAGCAAGGTTTCATCGAGTATTAACGCAATAGTAGTTCCTGGTTCCCAACTCGTCAAATATGAAGCAGAAAAGTTGGGTTTAGATAAAATATTTAAAGAAGCGGGTTTTGATTGGAGAGACTCTGGATGCAGTATGTGTTTGGGGATGAATCCTGATCAACTATCCCCAGGAGAGCGGTGTGCTAGCACGTCTAACAGGAATTTTGAGGGCAGACAAGGTAAGGGCGGTAGAACGCACCTGGTTAGTCCAATAATGGCTGCTGCTGCTGCAATTAACGGAAGATTTGTTGACATTAGATCGTACGATATAGATTTTGGAAAATATTAATCATGGATAAATTTGAAAATATTTCTAGCTGCCCCACCCCTCTTGATTTTTCCAACGTAGATACCGATCAAATAATACCTAAACAATTTCTAAAAAGAATAGAAAAAACGGGTTTCGGAGAATTCTTATTCTATGATTGGAGATTTAATGATGATGGGTCTATAAAAAAGGATTTTGTCCTCAATCAAGAAAAATTCACTAAATCGGCAATTTTACTGGCAAGAGACAACTTCGGGTGTGGTAGCTCAAGAGAACACGCTCCTTGGGCATTGAAAGACTATGGATTTAAAGTAATAATCTCTACTTCTTTTGCGGACATCTTTTACAATAATTGCTTCAAGAACGGGATGCTACCTATTGTAGTAAGCAATGAAAGTCTACAATATTTATTTCACAGTAGTTCCGAAATAGGCAATTACCTACTGGATGTCAATCTTCAACAAAGCACAATCAAGGATAATAATAATTTTAGTTATGAGTTCCAAATCGATAAATTTAGAAAAAAATGTCTCTTGGAAGGACTAGACGATATAGCATTGACCCTTGTGCATTCTGAAGAATTAGATCAGTTTGAGAAAAAATTAAAACCTATTAAATAAGTATACTATTACGGACAACACCAGGCTGACCAATATAGAAGTTCCGATAGGAAGAAAGAGGGTAAAATTATCTTTCTCGATTTTTATATCTAAAGGTATTTTCTTCGACCAAAAAACCGTAACAAGCTCATAAGTTAGGCCAAAGGCTACTAAAAACACTCCTACTATAATTAGCAATTTGCTAAATGACACAAAAACATTTTAAACTAAATATTGCTGAGTAATCAAATGAAAAAGATAAAACTTAATCAAAAAATCAATCCGACACAAAAAAGCTTCCTAAGCCCAAAGTCAAGACTTTTTGTAAAATTTATTAATCTTAATTTAAGTGAGATTAACGAAATGGTTGAAAAAGAGCTGACAGAAAACCCATGCATTGAGGAGGAAGTTAACGAGAACTCCGTAGAACTTGAAAATTTTGACAATCTTCCTCCAATCAGACAACACGAAATAGGGGCAAACGAGTTTAACGAAAACATTGTTGAGGACAAGAGTGCAAACCTTGTTGATTATCTATTAATGCAATTAAATCTTTTGGATACAAACGAGGATGACCAAAAGAGTTTTTATGCCATTATTCGCTTATTGGATGATGATGGACTTTTGAAATATAAAAATGACGAGATTGCGGACATCATTAAAGAGCAAGCCGGGGTTGAAATTAATAATATAAAAATAGAAGAATTAATATTAAAAGCACAAAGAGTTTTTGATCCTCCAGGAATTTTTACCAGATCTGTAAAAGAATCCTTGATTCTTCAACTTGAATTATCAAACAATGAGAATTTGCCAATATATTCGAAGATTATCAATAATCATCTCGAAAATTTAGCAAATAAAAAATTCGATGTAATAGCTAACGATATGCACGTAAAAACTGATTTAATTCAGAATTGCCTTGATGTGGTTTCCGAGTTAGAACCAAGACCAGCAAGGAGTTTTATAAAAATTAACAACCAAGAATTTGATAGTGAACCTGAAGCTTACATTTATCAGATCGATAACAAACTTGTGGTTCAGATAAATAAAAATTTTAAAAATATTAGGATATCTCCTTATTATCAAAGCATGATGGTTCAGGTAAATAAAATAGATAGCGAGGTAATCGATTATGTAAAATCCAAAATCGATGATGGAAAAACGCTAATGAAGACAATTTTAGAACGAAATGCTATTTACAGTAAAGTTCTAAAAATAATAGTAGATATACAGCATGACTATATAATCAAGGGAGATAGATTTCTTAAACCTTTAACGTTATCTGATGTT
>CAJXCX010000060.1:0-5756 GCA_913051685.1 uncultured Spirochaetales bacterium | reverse complement strand
AAGAAGCAGGTTGTCAGCTATTCCATTTGCATATTTGGAAACAAAGTTTGCAGTTGCTGGACAAACAATTATTAAATCAGAATTATCAGCAAGGTTTATATGAGCAAGACTTGATTCGTCTGTGTCGTACATGTTCGTAAAGACTTTTCTTCCAGATATCGATTGAAACGTCATAGGACTTATAAATTTTTCTGCATTGGAAGTCATTACAACGGTAACATTTGCACCTTCTTTAATTAATGCGCGTATCAAATCACACGACTTATATATGGAAATACTGCCTGTAACTCCTACTAATATATTTTTGTCTTTGAGATTGCTCATATTATCTAATTTTGTCATCCGTTATTGCTCCTTTCGAGGCGGAACTAACAAGTACAGAATATTTATACATGGCACCATTAAGGTGTTTTTGAGAGGGCTGTTTCCATTTCTTTTTTCTTAGACCAATTTCTTTTTTCGAAACTTCAAGCTCTATAGTTCGTTTAGAGGAATTAATTTTTATGATGTCGCCATTTTTAATTAATGCTAGAGACCCACCATCAAAAGCTTCGGGAGTTATATGGCCCACGACGAATCCGTGCGTACCCCCGGAAAATCGTCCATCGGTAATTAGCGCAACGTCAGAGCCTAAACCTTGCCCAGTGATAGCGGATGTTGGAGCTAACATCTCCCTCATTCCAGGACCACCCTTTGGACCCTCGTATCTAATTACGATAACATTACCTTTTTTTATTTTTCTCTTCAGAATAGCGTCCATACACTTTTCTTCAGAATTAAAAACAACTGCTTTTCCTCGAAAAGAATACCCTTCTTTTCCAGAGATTTTCGCCACAGCGCCTTCAGGAGCAATATTGCCTTTTAATATTACAATATGACTATCTCTTTTAATTGGATTCGTGACGTTTTTTATAACTTCTGTTCCTAAGTTGTCTCGTATGTTACTTAAGTTTTCCTTAATTGATTTCCCGGTTACAGTTAAACAATCTCCATGAAGCAATCCTGCGTTTAAAAGCCTCTTAAGTAAAGGCGGCAAACCACCTATTTCACAAAATTTTGCCATCATGTAGGTTCCGCTTGGTTTTAAATCGGCTAAGACAGGAACCCTTTTCCCAATTCTTGTGAAATCGTCTATCTTTAGATTGACTCCTATAGCATTTGCCATTGCCAAAAGATGGAGTACAGCATTGGTAGATCCACCTAGGGCGATAACTACTGTAATTGCATTTTCAAAAGCCTTTTTGGTCATTATGTCGCTTGGCTTTATATCTTTTTTAATCAAATTCAGAAGAGCCTTGCCTGATTCGATACAGTCTACTTCTTTGTTTTTCGAAATAGCAATTTGAGTAGAGCTTCCAGGTAGGCTCATGCCTAATGCTTCTATTGCGGAGGCCATAGTGTTTGCGGTATACATTCCACCGCAGGATCCAGGCCCGGGAATCGCGCACTCTTCAATTTTTGTCAGTTCTGATTTTGAAATTGATTTATTTGAGTATTCACCTACGGCTTCAAAGACTGATACTACATCAATAGGTTTTTTATTATAGATTCCTGGCATTATGGAACCTCCATAGATAAAAATCGATGGCCTATTGAGTCTTGCCATTGCCATCAAGCAGCCAGGCATGTTTTTGTCGCATCCTCCAATAGTGACAAGTCCATCAAATCCTTCAGCGCCGGCGACCGTTTCAATCGAATCTGCTATTACCTCTCTCGATATGAGTGAATATTTCATTCCTGGGGTCCCCATCGATATTCCATCTGATACGGTAATGGTATTAAAAATAATTGACTTACCCCCGTTGGTATCAACTCCCTTGGAAGCGACATCTGCTAATTTGTTGATATGCATATTACACGGCGTTACCATCGCCCAAGTCGAAGCGATACCAATCATAGGTTTATTAAAATCGGGATTTTTAAAACCCACGGCCCTCAGCATTGCTCTGTTGGGAGCTTTATCTAGACCTTCTGTTACAATGGATGAAAATTTTTTATTCTTCATCTTATTTTAAATTTTTTCCAACCTCTTCCCAGTTAACAATTTCCCAGAAGGCTTTTATGTAATCAGGCCGTCTGTTCTGATAGTTTAAATAATATGCATGCTCCCAAACATCGATTCCCAATAATGGTGTTAGTCCAGAGGAGAGGGGACTATCTTGATTGGGGGTTGAAGTACATACAAGTTTTTTACCCTTGTCCTGACAAAGCCATCCCCAGCCGCTGCCAAATTGTTTAGTCGCTTTTTCTGTAAACTCTTTTTGGAAATTTTCGAAACTACCAAAGTCTGAATCGATAGCACTAGCGAGTCTTTCTTCAGGGTTCTTGGATTTATTTGGGGATATTATTTTCCAAAAAAGAGAATGGTTAGCATGACCACCGCCACCATTTCTTACTGCTACTCTAATGGATTCAGGTATATCCTCCAAATTGATTAATAAATCTTCGACGCTTTTTTCAAAGAGCTCAGGGTATTTTTCTAGAGCTGCGTTCAAATTAGCAATATAAGTTTGATGATGCTTCGAGTGATGTATTTTCATTGTCTTAGCATCGATATGTGGCTCTAGCGCGTCATATGTATAGCCTAATTCAGGTAAAGAATGTGACATTAGATTCTATCTCCAAAATTAATTTCTACCAGGTATAAATATACACTATCTTGTTTTATTTTTTGAATTTTTTATGTTGTTTACGATCGATTGTAATGAAAAATATATGAAATAATTTTGTAGCACAGCCTTGCTGCAAGAAAATTATACGAGTGAAGACCTTTTATTGGTGCAAGTTCGGTAATGTCAGCCCCTAGAATGTTTGAGTTTAGCGTTACGGCTTTTATTGTTTCTATAGCTTCGTTCCAAAACAACCCTCCCGGTTCTGGAGTTCCAGTAGCTGCCATCAGACTAGAGTCAAAAACGTCAAGATCAAAACTTATGTACACATTGTTATCTTTTATTTGTTTTACAATTTCTTTTAGTTGAGAATCAATTTTATCTTTTGCCCAGAAGATCCTAACTCTTTCTTTGTTCTTTTTAGCAAAGCCCGCTTCCTCCCGCGATATATTCCTTATGCCAATAGAGACTATGTTGACATTTTTATAATCGAGACATCTTCTGATAGTGCATGCGTGAGACAACCTTCTTCCTTCGTAACTATTTCTTAAATCAGCATGTGCATCAAAGTGAACAACAGTTAATTTGTCAAATTTTTTAGCAAACGGTTGAATTGATCCAGCTGTAATCGTGTGCTCTCCTCCCAAAATGAAGGGAAACTTCCCCAGCTCCGAAATTTCGTCAACTGTTTCTCCTAGGAGCTTTAAGGCCTCAGTGTTGTTTTGGGGAACTTTCTTTGCCTTAATAGTTCTTATCCCTACTGTGTTGTAGGGTTCGTAGCCGAGTTCCTCATCGTAAAGCTCAACTTGATGAGATGCTTTGATTATTTCTCTTGGCCCATTAGCCGTACCCTTACCGTAGCTTACAGTGTTCTCTAGTCCATAAGGAACTACAATTACATGAGTATCTTTGATGCTGGGATTTCTTATTCCTAAGAATCCTTGACCTGAGATCAAATACTCCATGACCAACTAATTTCCGATTAAAACAATCGCTTTGCAAGCAATCGCCATACCTTCACCGATAACCCCAAGTCCTTCAGAAGTGGTTGCCTTTATGGATATACACTCTTTGGGAATTTTTAATTTTTTTTCAAGCGATGCTCTTATTCTCGTTCTATATCTACTTAATTTTGGTTTCTCGCAAATTAACGTGGAGTCTATATTTACAATCCTGTATCCTTCTTGTCTCATCATTTGCATTACTTTATTCAGGAAATAAGTACTTTGTTTATTTTTGTATTTTGGATTCTTATTACTAAAATGTGTTCCGATATCTCCCATTCCTAGCGCGCCCAATATGGAGTCGCATATGCTATGGATTAGCACATCAGCATCCGAGTGTCCATCTAAGCCCCGACTTGAAGGAATTAACACTCCTCCTATGAATAGCTTTCTATTCTTAACTAATCTATGAATATCGTATCCTAAACCTATTCTATACATTTTTTAATAATAGTTCGTACATCCTTAAATCTTTTTTAGTTGTTATTTTGTTGTTATATCCATCGTTCTCAAATACTCTAACTTTAAACCCATTCTTCTCAAGAAGTTCTGATTCGTCGGTATATTGGGTAAATCGTTTATCGTTCTCATAACACTTTTTTAGAGCTGCGTACTTAAAGATTTGTGGTGTTTCGGAAACCCACAAGCTATCCCTGTTAATTGTGTTGCTGATTGATTTGCTATTTTTTATTCTTTTAATTGTATCGTGAACCTTCGATGCTAAGATTATTCCTGAAAAATTCCCAATTAACTTAATCATTTTATTTATCTGTTTTAAATTCAGATTAGGTCTAACGGCATCATGTACGATAACGTATCCGTTGTTTCTTTTTATTTTTTTAAAACCATTAAAAACACTTTGTGCTCTTGATGGGCCACCACTACAAATCGTAATATTCGTATCCAAAGAATATTTTCTCAATAATCTTTGAACATATGCAACTTTTACAGATTTATCAATTGTTAATATTATCTCGGTTTTGTTTTTTATCTCAGATATTACCTTGAGAGAATAGATGAAAACTGGTATGTCGTTTATTAGTTCGAATTGCTTACCATTCTTGGTTGTACCAAATCTCAATCCTTTTCCCGCTGAGGTTATTATGAAAGATAAGCTTCTCTGAGGCATTGCTAGTTCGATATGGTGCTATCTTTGTCTCGAATATCGCCCAATTTGGAGAATATCATTCGACCAGTAGGGGTTTGAATTACGCTGGTTATCACGATATTTATCTCTTTGCTAATCTGTTTTTTTGCATTATCAATTACCACCATTGTTCCATCATCTAAATATCCAACTCCCTGATTCTCGTCCTTTCCCTCTTTGATAACCTTAATTCTCATATGCTCACCCGGGAGGATTACAGGCCTTAAAGAATTGGCTAGTTGATTTACATTAAGAACTCTGACACCTTGGAGATTAGCAACTTTGGTTAGATTAAAATCGTTTGTAACAAGATGAGCCTTAAGCTCCTTGGCAAGCCTTACTAGTTTTAAATCTACTTCTTTTATACTAGTAAAATCTCGATCAAGAATCTTAACTTTAACATTTTTCTGATCTTGCATTTTTTTTAATATTTCGAGCCCTCTCCTTCCCCTAACTTTCTTTAGGGGATCATTTGAATCGGCTATCCACTGTAGTTCTCTAATAACAAATTGAGGTACTACAATTGATCCTTCTATAAAACCAACTTCGGAGATATCAGAGATTCTTCCATCGATTATTGCACTTGTATCAAGAACTTTAGCGAATATGTATTCATCATCGCTCTTTTTCGCTGGTTCTGGGTCCCCTCCTTTTTTTATACCAATTGCGATTCCGAGACATATAGTACATAAAAAAACTATCGGATATGTCAAAGGGGGATATTTGACATTTAGCCCTACTATCTGGGAGAAGTAGTTAAAAGTTAGAAACAATAATAATGCAGCAGCAATACCAATTGTTCCACCAATAAGCGCCTTGGCGCTTAAATTAGTGAATATTTTTTCAGCATAGTAAACAAAAGCAAACGTCAGGATACCACAAAACAAGCCTATGCCAACTGAGTATGGAAGCAGCAGCCTCTGCTCGGTTCCAGATCCGCTAAATGTAATCCAAAAACCCGCAATTGCACTAATCATTGCAAAAATTATTCTTAGT